>JBDTAD010000498.1:0-5222 GCA_039924815.1 Lacisediminihabitans sp. | reverse complement strand
GTGCGCTGAGGTTACAGGTCAGCGTGCAGTTGCCACACTTTTTCTGCTGAGTCTCGCCAGCTGAAGGTCTTCGCGCGGTCGAGGCCGGAGAAGCGCAGGCGTTGAGCCAGCGCGGAGTCGTCGAGTACCGATCGGATCGCGTCGGCAAGCCTGTGCGGGTAGCCTTCAGCATCCTCCCGCTCGACGGTAACTCCAGCTCCCGCTGCGACCTCCACGACGGCGGGGTCATCGGAGTGCACGACCGGTGTTCCAAAGTGGAATGCTTCGATCACGGGCAGTCCAAAGCCCTCGGCGAGACTGGGGAACACGAAGACGGATGCCCGGTCCAGTGCGACCGCGAGGTCGGCATCCGCAAGAATTCCGAGCCCTTGCACCCGGCCTTCGGCGAGCCCCGCCTCCAACGCTGCAGCGTGAACGTCTAATGCTGGTACTCCGGCGATCAGGAGGGGCACATCCGCGAGCGCGGGGTCGGTCATTGCGCGCATGAGAGCGCTAATGCCCTTGCGCGGATCGAGGCTGCCAACGCTCATGACGTAGCGTTCCGGAAGCTCCATCCGCTGAGCACGAACGTCGGGATCGATGGGAACGGTGAGCCTCGAGGAGACTGCCCCGCCGATGACCCGGATGCGGTCGCCGAAGTCGTGGATGTCTGCCAGCTGGACCGCGACGGCGTGCGTTGGCACCACCACGGCATCCGCGTACTTGTGTGCACGCTTGACCATCGTTCGATACCAGGAGACGCGGCGCGACGAGAGGCTCTCCGGGTGGCTCCAGGGAATCGTGTCGTGGACGGTCACGACCACCTGGTCGCCAGCGTTGTTCAAGCGATCATGTTTGCCGAGTGGCGCCAGGAGGCTCGGCGCATGCAGCATCCCGGTGCCGGGAAGCCTGGTGAAACCACGCTGCCAGGCCACACTGAGTTGCTTGCGATCGAGCGCCGTTTTGTACAGGGTGGTCAGACCGGGCAGCAGCGTCTGGATCTCGTCGTAATCCTGCTCAGGAGAAGCTGACACGATGCCAGCAACTTCACATCCGGCCGGGGCGGTGGCGATGAGTTGTCGGGTGAGTTCTTCGCTGTAGCGGCCGATTCCCCCGGGAGTGGGGCCGACGATCCGGTCGACGATCACTCGTAGCGTGGTCATTCGTGCTCCATCACTCATCGTTCGTCACTCTTGGGTCAGAACTCCGTGCGCGGCAGCGCTCGCGAGTGCCTCGTTCCAGTCGCGCAAAGGCTCAAGACGCATGTGCCGCCAAGATGCGTGGCTTAGTACGGAATACGCGGGCCGTGGTGCGGGCCGTACGAATTGCGAGCTATCGGTCGGCCTGACCCTATCAGGATCGAGTCCGCAGGCGCTGAAGATGGCACGGGCGAAGTCGTACCAGCTTGCCTCGCCCGAAGCGGTGCCATTGTGGACTCCGGATGTCGCACCCGCGTCGAGCATAACCACGATCTGCCGTGCGAGATCCAGCGTCCAGGTGGGCTGCCCAACCTGGTCGGTGACCACGCTGACGGTCTCGTGCGAGGCGGCGAGCCGCAGCATGGTCTTCGCAAAGTTGGGCCCGTGCTGGCCGTACAGCCAGGCGGTGCGGATGATGATTGTGCGGTGCGGATTGAACTCGAGTGCCAGCCGTTCACCCTCTGCCTTCGTGCGACCGTAGGCAGACACCGGGTTCAGGGGTGCGTCTTCCGCGTAGGGGGTCGTCGCGGTCCCGTCGAAGACGTAATCGGTGGACACCTGCACGAGAATCGCACCGTGCGCCGCTGCAGCGCGCGCGAGGTTCGCTGCTCCGGTCGCGTTGATCGCGTAGGCCGCGTCTTCGTGGGTCTCGGCGTCGTCGACCTTCGTGTACGCCGCAGCGTTGATCACGACGTCGTGTCCTTCGACTGCCGCCATGACCGCATCCGCGTCGGTCACGTCTAGCTCGGCGCGGGCGAGCGCCGTGACGTCGCGACCGGACAGGGCATCCTGCAGGTCGTGGCCGAGCATCCCGCTCGCCCCGGTGATCAGGTATTTCATGTGACTCCTCTAGACGTGAATGATCGGGGGACCGCCTAGGTCCACAAGAATATCGAAATCATGGTCCTGGGTCACGACGGGGAGCTTGTGTGCCAGTGCGATTGCGGCGATCCACAGGTCGTTGACGTTCGCACGTCGACCGGCGTCGCCGACGGCTTGTCGCAGTTGGCCCCAGTGTGCGGCGGCGGCCGCATCCGCATCGAGGGTGATGAGCGTGGTCAAAGACTCGATGGTCGCCATCCGCACCGCGCGCACCTCAGAGGAACGGGCCGCATGAACGCCCGCATAGAGCTCGCCCCGCGTGATCGAAGAGACGAACTGTTCGAGGGGAAGTGCTCCGTAATCAAGCTCGCGATGTTGCTCTACCGCGATGAACACGCTTGTGTCGAGTAATCCCCGCGCTGGCAGATCAGCCCTCACTCTATGGGCCCGAGATCATCGGTGCTGTCGTCCCACAGGTCGTGAGGATGCGGCTCAGTCGTCGGATGTTCTGGACGCATCGCAAGCAAATCCTCGACCGTCAGAAAGGTCTTCTTCGGAGCTTGGATCGGGACAAGGGAAATCGCGGGAACACCATTGACGGTGATGGTGACTTCTTCACCGCGCTGCGCGCGCGCAATTACGTCGGCGGTGTGATTGCGCAATTCGCGCACCGGTACAAGGCTCATACACACAGTGTAGCAAGCTGTAGCCGCACGGCTACAGCGCAGCCCGCTCTTTCAGCGGCTCCCACCAGGCGCGGTTGTCTCGGTACCACTGCACGACATCCGCGAGTCCCGTCTCGAAGGGAACCTGCGGCGCGTAGCCGAGTTCCGCTCTGATCTTGCCGATGTCCACGGAGTAGCGCAGGTCGTGTCCGAGCCGGTCCTCGACGCGGTCAACGTACGACCAGTCCTTCCCGGTCGAGTCCAGCAGAAGCTGGGTGAGTTCCTTGTTGGTGAGCTCGGTGCCGCCACCGATGTTGTAGATCTCGCCCGCGCGGCCGCCGGTGAGTACGAGCGCGATGCCGCGGCAGTGGTCGTCAACGTGCAGCCAGTCGCGGATGTTGTTGCCCTCGCCATAGAGAGGAACGTGCTTGTCATCGATCAGGTTCGTGACAAAGAGCGGGATGACCTTTTCGGGAAAGTGGTACGGTCCGTAATTGTTGGAGCAGCGCGTGATCGAGACGTTGAGCCCGTGCGTGCGGAAGTAGCTGCGGGCGAGCAGGTCGCTGCCGGCCTTCGATGCGGAGTATGGCGAGTTTGGCTCAAGCGGTCGGGTTTCGTCCCACGAGCCCTCGGCGATCGAGCCGTACACCTCATCGGTAGACACGTGCACTATTCTCTTGAGGTTCGCGCGCAGCGCGGCGTCAAGCAGTCGCTGGGTGCCGAGCACGTTGGTCTCGACGAAGATCGACGCGTCGCGCACCGAACGGTCGACGTGTGATTCTGCGGCAAAGTGCACCACGGCATCCACGGTGGGCAGCAGCTGGTCGAGCAGCGCCGAGTCGCGGATGTCCCCGTGCGCGAAGCTGTAGCGAGCGGAGTCCGCAATTGGGGCGAGGTTCTCGAGGTTGCCGGAATAGGTAAGAGCGTCGAGGACGACGACGTCTGCGCCCTCGAGGCCGGGATAGGCGTCCTGCAGCGTGCGTCGAACAAAGTTCGAGCCGATGAACCCGGCTCCGCCGGTGACGAGAATTTTCATAGGGCTTGCCTCCTTGGCAAAAGCGTTGATTCTATCGGTGATTGAGGTTGCGAGTCATGATGGCGGAACGAATCTTCAGGCCGAGTGTGAGCGCAACGCGCACTGGCCAGAGCCAGATTCCCGAATATTTTTTGTTGAGGAAACGCAGTGCGCTCTCGAGATGTGCGGCGATCATTCGGCCGGAGTCTGACCCAGTCGAATGAGCTCCCGTGTGGGTAACGACGGCAGAAGGCTCGTAGACGTTCCGATATCCTGCCCTGCCGAGTCGGTAGCCCAGATCGACATCCTCGAAGTACATGAAGAAGCCCGCATCAAACCCGTTGACTTCGTTGAACGCGGACTTTCGTACCAGTACACAGGAGCCAGACAGCCAGCCAACGTCGCGCCGGCGCTGTGGCAAGTCAGTGTCATTGCGATATGCACGACTCCACGGGTTGTCAATCCAGAAGTTTGCGAAGAGGGCGTGTCCCACTCCTGTGCGCAGCGAGGGCACGGCGCGAGCAGACGGGTATATCTCACCGCTTGCCGTGAGCGTGGCTGGTCCGACGGCTCCGATCAGCGGTTCGCTGTCGCCGGTTGCGACCAAGGCATCGACCGCACCAGGCTCAATAACCAGGTCTGGGTTGCTGACCAAAATCCATTCGATCGAGTCGGGCAGTTTCTCCACTGCGGCATTGATTGCTCCGCCATAGCCCTCATTGACCGCCATTGGAAGGTAGTGGATGCCGTACTGTGCGGCAAGCTCGGAGACCGCATCATCCGAGTTGGCTTTGTTATCCGCCACGAAAGACTCGAGCGGCTTCGTGCTGGCTGTTTCAATTGACGAGAAAAAGGATGGAAGGACGTCGCCTGACCCGTAGCTCACCGTAATCACCGCTATACGCGGTGTGTGGGGGGATGCGGAGCGGGCAGTCATAACCTGCCCAAGCTTAGTTCTAGGCTAGATTGTTTCGTGGCCGTCGGCCCGGTGAGCGGTGAGGTTGGATGAACTATCTAAAGGAAGTGTGGGCTTCTCGAGAGCTTCTCGCCAACCTCACAATGCGAGAGGTCCGCGGCAAGTACAAGCGCACTGTTTTGGGCCAATTGTGGTCCTTGGCAAACCCGCTCGCACTCATGCTCATCTACACGTTCGTGTTCGGGTTCATCTTTCGGGTAAAGCCAGCGGCAGGTGACCCTAGTGGGCTCGACGTGTTCGCACTGTGGTTGTTGTGTGGTCTCTTACCTTGGACATTCTTCGCGACCGTGGTAAACGTCGGCATCGGATCGCTTGTCGCCAACGCCAACCTCATTCAGAAGGTCTCGTTCAGTCGTATAGTGCTGCCCCTGTCTGTCGTTGCTTCTACAGGCTACAACTGGCTTTTCGAGATGGCCGTGCTCGTGATTGCGTTGAGCATTGTCGGTGGATTTGTGCTTCCGTGGATTCCACTCTTGCTCGTCATTATGGTGTTGCTCGCGCTGTTTGGCTCGGGTGTCTCGTTGATGCTCTCCGTTGCGAATGTCTACTTTCGCGATACTGAGTAT
>JBDTAD010000497.1:0-4449 GCA_039924815.1 Lacisediminihabitans sp. | reverse complement strand
CGCCGTGCGCCACCGCAGCCACGGTGTTGTCGGCTTCGACATCGCCGGGGCAGAGGCGGGCTTCCCCGCCGGCAACCTGCGCGACGCATTCGATTATCTCGCCCACCACTTCATGCCGGCTACCGTGCACGCGGGCGAGGCGGATGGCTTGGACAGCATCCGCGGAGCCCTGTTCGACGGGCGCGCGCTGCGCCTTGGTCACGGCGTGCGCATTGCAGAGGGCATCACTGTGGAGCGGGAGGACGAAGAAAACAGCTACGTCACCCTCGGCCCGGTTGCACAGTGGGTAAAGGATCGCGAGATCGCCCTCGAACTTTCTCCGCAGTCAAACCTGCAGACCGGCGCCATCGCTCAATGGGGTGACGAACTCATCGATCACCCGTTCGACCTGCTGTACCAGTTGGGCTTCCACGTCACGGTCAACACTGATAACCGGCTCATGAGCAATACCTCACTCAGCAAGGAACTCTTCCTGCTCAGCGAGACGTTCGGTTACGACCTCGGCGACCTCGAGGTGTTCCAGCTCAACGCTGCTGCGTCGAGCTTCCTCTCGCTGGAAGACCGCGAGGACCTTGCGGATCAGATCAGTTCCGGCTTCGAGCAGGCGTAAGGATGTCCCTTCCGCAGCTTCCAGACTCAGCGATAGTCCTCGGTGCAGAGGCCGCCGATTGGCGCGCAGCCGTGCGGCTCGTCGGTGCTGCACTGGTCGACTCCGGCGTCGCGAAGCCCGGGTATTCCGACGAGATGATCCGCATGATTGAGGAACACGGACCCTACGTTGTCATCGCTCCCGGCCTCGCCCTGGCCCACGCGCGACCAGGCCCCGAGGTGCTCGCAGACGGGCTCGCGGTCGTGACGCTGGCGACTCCTGTGCCGTTCGGGCATCCGCACAACGATCCGGTCAAAACCGTGCTGGGTCTGGCCGTCACTCATCCGGATGCGCACCTCGCGACGATCGCGGAGCTGGCGAACATTTTCAACGATTCGACTGCCATCGCGGACATTGCCGCAGCGACCACTGCCGCAGAGGTGCGAGAGATCCTGGGAGTGAGCGCGTGAAGATCGTCACCATCTGCGGCGCGGGAATCGGTAGCTCTGGAATTCTCAAGGTCAACGCTGAGCGAGTGCTGGGACGATTGGGCATCAAGGCCGAGGTCATCGCGGCAGACGTTGCTTCGGTGGCGAGTGTCGCCGCTGACGCTCAGGTCATTCTTACCTCGGCGGAGTTCGTGGATGCGATTGGCAAGACCTTCGCAGACGTGATCGTCGTGGAGAACTTCTTTGACACCGCCGAGCTCAGCCGCAAGCTCGAAGCTGCGCTGGGCTAGTCCCGACGGCTGGTATCACGCGGGTCGAGTAGCGCGCGAGGCACGAGCCCGCGTATCGAGACCTCTCCTAACCCAGCAGGGTCCGCATCGCGGCATCGAGCTCGGCGACCGTGCGTTCCGCCGCAGCGCGTCGCTCCTGCGCGGTGCCGGTCGTCGATGAAGCGTCGATGTAGACCTTCAGCTTCGGCTCCGTACCGCTCGGACGCACGATGACCCGCGAGCCGTCAACGAGCCAGATGCGCAGGATGTCGCCGGGGGGAAATTGCTCGAAGCCATCCACGAAGTCGTCGATGTGATCAACGCGCACGGTGCCGACGGACTCAGGCAGGTTCTGCCGAAGAGAGTTCATCATCCGCGAGATATCGGTCAGCTCGGTGACTCTGATCGAGATCTGAGATGAGGCGTACGCGCCGAACTTGTCTGCGAACTCGTTTTCGTGGTCGAGCAGCGTTTTGCCCTCGGCCTTGAGCTCCGTCATCAGGCTGAGAAACTCGACCGCGGCGGAGATGCCGTCCTTGTCGCGGATGATCTCAGGGTCAACGAGGTAACCGAGCGCCTCTTCGAACCCGAAGGCGAGCCCGGGTGCTCTGGAAACCCATTTGAATCCCGTGAGTGTGTCAACGTAATCGAGACGATAGTGGCGCGCGACCGCTGCGAGTGCGGGCGAGCTGACGATCGAGGCGGCGAGCGTGCCCTCGTCCCCAGCGCGCGCGAGCCTCGTCGCGACCCGCCAGCCGAGCAAGTAGCCCACCTCGTTGCCGCTGAGACGACGCCAGCTTGCCACGACATCCGCTGGTCCGTCCGGGATGGCCACAGCCAGACGGTCCGCGTCCGGATCGTTCGCGATGACGAAGTCTGCCGAGCTTGCCGCCGCTCGAGCGAAGGCGAGATCCATGGCGCCTGGTTCTTCGGGGTTCGGGAAGGCAACCGTCGGGAACGCGGCATCCGGTTCGATTTGCTCTGTCACCGTGATGGGTTCGCTGAAGCCAGCGGCAGCGAAGACGCGCTTCGCGGTCTCCCAACCCACGCCGTGCATGGCCGTGTAGACGAAGCGGATGCCGTCGGTTTCGGTCGGGCCTCCCGGTTCTCCTGCGCCCCGGGATGCTGTCGCGAGCGACGCGGTCAGGCGAACGTACTCGTCGACGACCTCGTCATCCGCGATCTCGTAGCTGCCACGAGGCAGCTCCAGCACGTTGTCGTTCGCAGCAACCAGGAGAATTTGCGTCGCAATATCGGCGTCCGCCGGGGAGACGATCTGCGAGCCATGGTTCTCTTTGCCGAGATACACCTTGTAGCCGTTGTCCTGCGGCGGATTGTGGCTCGCGGTGACCATGACGCCCGCGTCCGTGTCGAGGTGGCGCACCGCAAAGGCCAGCACGGGGGTAGGCAAAAGGCGAGGCAGGAGGATCGCCCGCACGCCAGCACCAGCCATCAGTTCGGCCGTGTCCTCCGCAAAGACGCGTGAGTTCTTTCTACCGTCATAGCCGATCACGACGGAGGGCGCATCGCTTGTGCTCAGTAGGTAGGCTGCGAGCCCGGCCGCGGCCTGTGACACAAGTACCCGGTTCATCCGTGCCGAGCCAGCCTCGATGCGACCGCGGAGCCCGGCAGTGCCGAACTCCAGTCTCTCGTCGAAGCGTGCGTGCAATTCGGTCAGTGCCTCCGCATTGCCAGCTGAGGCTGCGGTGATCAGCGCGGCGAGTTCGGCGCGGGTCTCAGCATCCGGATCCTGGGCACGCCACGCTTCTGCTTGCGCGAGCACGTCGTCGGCCGCTCCCTGATTGCTTTGGAGGCTCATAGCTCGGCCACAATCCGTGCGAGCAGGGCACTAATGATGGGTTCGGCGAGCTGCCCGGCTTCGATCACCTCTGCGTGACTGAGCGGGGTCTTCTGGATGCCCGCGGCCAGGTTGGTGATGAGCGAGAGCCCGAGGATTTCCATGCCCGCTTGTCGCGCGGCGATCGCCTCGAGCGCGGTGGACATCCCCACAATGTGACCGCCGATGGTCTTCGCCATCTGCACATCGGCCGGTGTTTCGTAGTGCGGTCCGCGATTCTGCACGTAGACCCCCTCGTCGAGGCTCGGGTCGATGCCCCTAGCCACGGCGCGCAGCCGAGCGCTGTAGAGGTCGGTGAGGTCGATGAAGGTCGCACCCTCGAGCGGGGAGTCGGCGGTGAGATTGATGTGGTCGCTGATCAGAACGGGAGTGCCCGGCGTCCAGCTCTCCCGGATGCCACCAGCCCCATTGGTGAGGATCATGGTCGTAGCGCCCGTCGCGGCAGCCGTTCGCACCGAGTGGACGACTCGTCGCACGCCGTGGTTCTCGTAGTAGTGCGTGCGTGCTCCGATGACCAATGCTCGTTTGCCGCTGGGCAGCAGGATCGAACGGATCGACCCGACGTGTCCCTCGAGTGCAGGCTTGCTGAACCCAGTGATCTCGGTCGCGGGAATCGTCGCGGTGGTCTCACCGATCAGGTCGGCCGCCTTCGCCCATCCGCTACCCAGAGTGAGCGCGATGTCGTGGCGGGGAATCCCCGTTTTCTCGGCGATCTGGGCCGCGGCCTCAGCAGCGACCGCGAAAGGATCGGAACTCGGGTCATCGAGTGGATTCCGCTGCGTCGTCGCAGGAGTAACAGTTGACATCAGACCACTCTATTCGGCGGAACGGCGTCCCCGGCTCGCATCCGAAAACGCAGGAGATTCTTGCGCGACGGCATCATTCTGATGCGAAATCGATCCCGCCGTGCAGAACTCCTGCGTTTTCGAAAGCCGGTCGTCGAGGCAGTCTTCGGAATGGGAGGGAGTCCACGGAAATGGCCGCGGGCTGCGAGAATATAGCCATGGCTTATGAGTTCGAGCGAAAACAGCGCATCACCGTGCTCGGTGGCGGCCCAGGCGGTTACGAGGCGGCACTAGCGGGTGCGCAACTCGGTGCAGAAGTCACTCTGGTCGAGAAGGTCGGCGTCGGTGGTTCCGCAGTGTTGACGGATGTCGTCCCATCGAAGACTCTCATCGCCACCGCCGAAGCGGCGAACGCCATCGGTGATGCAACCGAACTCGGGGTGCAGTTCTTTACCCGCGGCGAAAACGGCAGGCCGGTACGCCCCGAGGTAACGGTCAA
>JBDTAD010000496.1:0-9791 GCA_039924815.1 Lacisediminihabitans sp. | reverse complement strand
ATCGACAAGCCCGACGTGCGCTTCGTCGCCCACCTCGACCTGCCCAAGTCGGTCGAGGGCTATTACCAAGAGACGGGGCGCGCCGGGCGCGATGGCCTGCCCTCCACCGCCTGGCTCGCCTACGGGCTGCAAGATGTGATGCAGCAGCGGCGGATGATCGATCAGTCCGAGGGAGACGCCGAGCACCGCAGGCGCCTGAGTGCCCACCTCGACGCCATGCTCGCCCTGTGCGAGACCGTCGAATGCCGCAGGGTGCAGCTGCTCGCCTACTTCGGCGAGACCTCCACCCCGTGCGGCAACTGCGACACCTGCCTCGCGCCACCCGAGTCGTGGGACGGTACCGTTCCCGCCCAGAAACTGCTCTCGACGGTCGTGCGGCTGCAGCGCGAGCGAAACCAAAAGTTCGGCGCCGGCCAGCTCATCGACATCCTGCTCGGCAAAGAAACTGCGCGCGTCACCCAGAACAAGCACGAGAGCCTCAGCACCTTCGGCATCGGTACCGAGCTGAACGAATCCGAGTGGCGCGGTGTCGTTCGGCAATTGCTCGCCCAGGGGTTGCTCGGAGTCAACAGCGACGGATTCGGTACCCTCGTGCTGACGGATGCCAGTACGTCAGTCCTCAGCGGCGAACGTCACGTGATGCTGCGGCGCGAGCCCATCCGAGCCTCGGGTAAGTTCAGAGGATCGAAGGCGAACCGCACCGCTCTTGCCGACCTCACCCCCGAAGCGGTGGCTGTGTTCGACGCACTGCGCGACTGGCGCGGTGCCGAGGCGAAGGAGCAGGGCGTTCCCGCCTACGTGATCTTCCACGATGCGACCCTGCGCGAGATCGCCACTACTGAGCCATCTACTCTCGACCAGCTCGGCACGATCACCGGCATCGGCGAGAGCAAGTTGGCGAAGTACGGCGAGCAATTACTTGAGGCGCTCGCATCGAGTGACGCTTCGAAGCAATAGCATCCGCTATAGCTGCTGTGTATCCGACCCTGGGCACCACCCGGTTACATGTTCCACGCCTGGGGCGACGGTAGCGAGGGTGCCGACAAGTGCCCAGATGGGTCTTACTCTCGCATGGATGAAGTGTGGGGGTTTATCGCTCGGGGTTCTTGAAATGCGGCACGTGAACACGCCGCAGGTCAGGGCGCCCAAACATCCCAGGCCTTACTCTTTCCCGCGAAGAGCCACGCATAAATACCCCCGAACGGGGGAGGCGAAATGCAAAAGGTAGGCGTATTATGGCAATTACCCCGTTTGAGAAATATTTGAAAGAAGTATTTCTTCGTGCGCGGATATCGAGATTGATGTTCTGATCGAGATGTTCGCGTTTAAATCCCGATTGCCCGGATCATTACCCGTCCGGGTTATTTACGCCTGTAAACCCCCGAAATACAGGACTTACCCATGCAACAGTTTTCTGCTTCCCTAACGCACCGATTTTGTTCTCCGCACCCCAAGAGATTCGCTAGCACGTCTCTGGTGGTCCGACAGTGAGCGAATTAGAACAGCCACTGCCTTTGGCTGCGCAACTCAAGGTCAACTTTGGCCGCAATCTTCGCCATTTGCGCGCTGTCGAATTAGACGACCCAGCCTCGGTCGAAGCCGCGCGCGCGACGCCTGTGTCTGGTTTGCGCTGGGCTAGAAAGTACAGGTCGCGGCTGCGTCTTACCGACCTCGGCCTGATCTCAGCCGTTCTACTCATTACGTTCCTGTTCCCTTCCAACTATGCCGAAGCACGGCCGCTTGGCGAACAAATTGGCGTGCCTTACTGGTTGATCAGCGCGGTGACCCTCGTCACCTGGACGATCACCCTCAGCGTGCTTCATACCAGAAGCACGCGCGTAGTCGGGGTCGGACTCCTTGAATACAAACAAGTTGTCGGGGCCAGTATCCTCGCGTTGGCGATTCTGACCATGGCGTTCACGCTCTTCAATATCGACATCGCGCGACGGTTTTACGTGCTTGTATTTCCGCTGGGGATACTTTGCCTCGTGGCCGGGCGTTGGTTTTGGCGCAACTGGCTGTCGCGGCAACGACGTTTCGGACATTATCTCTCAGAGGTAGTTGTGGTCGGCACGCGGGAAGACGTCGAGTATGTGGCGCGCCAGATCGTACGGAACTCCGGAGCGGCCTACACGGTCGTCTGCGCCGTGGTTGACGAACAACCTACCGAGAGGCTAGCGGGCCACGCTGCGACAAATCTGGCGAGCGAGCTAGCTGGCGTCCCCATGGAGTATGGCCTCAATCGCATCGCAGGGGCGGCTGCCGAGTTCGGTGCTGATGCAGTGATAGTGGCGAGTTATTCGAGTGCGGGCGGCGACTTTGTCCGAAGGCTGGCCTGGGAGCTTGAGGGAACGGCGACGGAACTCATCCTCGCTTCGCGTCTGGTCGACGTCGCCGGCCCTCGTATTCACTTCAGGCCGGTTGACGGACTGCCACTGATCCATGTCGAGATTCCGAGCTTCGAAGGCGGCAAGCACGTACTAAAACGTGCCCTGGATGTCGCAGCTTCGAGCGTCGCCATCGTCCTGCTCCTGCCGCTGTGCGCCGTGCTTGCCGTTCTCATCACTTCGGATAGCCCGGGGCCGGTGCTCTTCTGGCAGGAGCGAGTTGGCAGAGAAGGCCGAATCTTCCGGATGCTGAAATTCCGCTCGATGGTGGTGGACGCAGCAGACAATTTGCCTGGGCTGCTGGACCAGAACGAGGGCTCGGGTGTGCTGTTTAAGCTCAAGAATGACCCTCGGGTCACGCGCATAGGACAAGTGCTACGGAAGTATTCGCTTGACGAGGTGCCGCAGCTCTGGAACATCCTGAAGGGTGACATGAGTCTCGTTGGCCCACGCCCACCGCTTCTACGCGAGGTCGAGCAGTATGAAGCCGATGTGAACCGTCGCCTTTATATCAAGCCTGGGCTTACTGGGATGTGGCAGGTCAACGGGCGCTCGAATCTTAGTTGGCAAGAGAGCGTGCGACTCGACCTCTACTACGTGGAGAACTGGTCCCTCATAGGGGACATCATCATAATCTGGCGCACATTCAGGGTGCTGGTGCATCCGGTGGGTGCGTATTAGTGGCGGATTCGCTACCAACGAAATGGACTCTCATCGGCGCCCCCCGGCGTACAGTGAGGGAAAACCCGTCGCTGGCACGTGCAATGAAGTGCGGCACTTCAGTACCCTCGCGCAATGTCGAAAGAAATCGGGAAGTCGTCCGCGACAACGGGAGCACATCGAGCTCCTCGGGAGTTGTCCCGCGACTGTTCGACGACGCGGAGTACGCCGCCTTTCAACCCGATCGAGTCGGGTGGCACCGTCAGCGGCGGGCGATAAAGAACCTATTCGGATGCTGGGTCAAGACCCACGGATGACGCCGCGACGACACCAGACTGAGCGAGCGATCAGCTAGCACCAATCGATGGGGTGTTAGCTAGCCACCGACCTATAGCCGAAGATAAGGTAAGACGTGACCTTCAGACAGATTATCGGTGTGCTCTGGCAGCGCAGATTGCTCATCGTCGCCGTTATTCTCGTCGCGATGGTGACCTCGGCGGCCTACCTGGCGTTGCAGGTCAAGTCGTATTCGTCAACAGTGGATGTTCGAACGAGCAGGGCGGTGACTAACGGCTCGTCGGGCGGCGAATTCACCGGCTTACAAGTGGATTTTGACCCGACCACGCTGACCTCACCCAAACTGTTGCAAAAGGTTGCGACCGCCACCGGCTCGACCGAGACTGACATCGCGAAGTCGATAACCTTCGTCCTCCAAGAGAACACGGTCACCAACACCCTCGTGATCACCGCCGTCGGGCCCACTCCCACACAGGCGCAAGAGCGTGCTAACACCATGGTCAAGGTCTACACGGCGTATCTCCAAAGTCAGATCGATAATGCGCTGCAGACACTCATCACCAGACAGGCTGCCACGAATGCGCTCGCCGTCCAGTACCAGCAGGAGACCAACGCCAACCTGCGGAATTCGATAGCGGCAGCCAACCTGAACAACGCGCTCGCCGATCTCGGTACGCTCAACACCCAGATCCAATCGATCAAAAATGTTGGGTCCCCTCTCACCGCACTGACAGATGCCCCACTGGGGACTTCGGTCGGACCGGGAACAGCAATCGTGCTGGCGATCGCTCTTGCCGCTGGCCTCATCGCGGGTATCGGGCTTGCTTTGCTGCGCGATCAATTCGACAATCGCCTGCGCGGTGAATACGAAATTGAACATCTCACGGGGTTGCCATCGCTCGGTGAACTCAGCTTCGACACGACACTGCGTCGAAAGCACGATTCGCTGCCTGCCGCTCATGGCGAGCAGACGCAGCTGAGCGAAGGATTGCGCTCGCTTCGTACTTCCATTCAGGTATTGCTGCCTCGCAACAATGCTGTCATTGTGATGACCAGTGTTGACCCAGGCGACGGCAAAACGTTCGTCACGGCGAACATTGCGCTCGCATGGGCCCGAACGGGCAAGAAGGTTATCGTGGTGGACGGTGATCTTCGTCGGCCGACGCTATCCACATATTTTGACGAAGCCGCCGAGGGTCTGGGGCTTTCCGATGTCCTGCGCGGAGCGACGAATCCGAAATCACCGCAAGTCGTTGATCAGATCAAAAGATATCTATCGGACACTAAGTTCACCGGATTGAGGGTACTCCCGGCCGGCTTCGAAGCGAGCGACCCAGCCGACCTCCTGGCTACTGCATCGCTGAAGGAAATTATCGAGGCTCTCCGAGCATGTGCGGACATCATCGTCTTCGATTCGCCACCGGCGATGGGCCTCATCGATGCGAGCCTGCTCGCCGAATACGCCGACGGCGTCGTTGTCATTGCTTCGGTCAACCGCACTGACCGTTCCTCGCTGGCAACAACCGTCGACTTGCTCAAGCAGAATGGTGCTGTCACGCTCGGCGTCGTCGCGAACCGATCTCGACGCAGGCTGCCCAAGACGTATGCGCCTTATTACATTCAAGCAAAGTCTCAGCGGCACATCGCCCGTGTTGCGGCTAGGACGACACCTTCGCGTGCTGTTGATGATGACGCGATACCCACCGCGGCGCTCGCAAGTGATGACGTTCCGGGTATCACCGCGTCAAGCAGCGCGAAGCCGCGCAAGTCTACTTCACGAAGGGTGGTGGCGCCTCAGGACGAGGATTCGTCCAAATGACGCGCACCAAGATCCTGCTTGTGTGCACCGCAAACCAGTGTCGTTCCCCGCTCGCGGCGGCAATTGCACGACGCGGAGTCGAGAAGCTACCCATCGACTTTGACTCCGCTGGTCTGCTGGAAGGCGGGCATACGATGCCCCCGGTCGGCATCCGTGTGGCGGGGGAGATCGGACTGGACCTGACTGGGCACATCAGTCGACAGCTCAATCTGAGGGCTGCGCACAGTTACGCTGTCATACTCACGATGACTCGGGAGCAGGCGCGCGAAATCGTGGCGACAGCACCTGACCTATGGCCCCGTGTTTTCACTCTCAAACAGTTCGCACGATGGCTGCATGACCATCCCTATCCGGGCGGCAGCACGCTAGGTTCCTGGCTTAAGACGGAGGCGAGCGACCGCGCGAAGACCGACCTCGTCGGGTCTAACGCGAGCGATGATGTTCGTGATCCGCTCACCTCACCCGCGAGGGTGTGGAGATCGGTAGCGAACGAGCTGCAAGATCAAATTTCCAGCATCCTCAGCGGCCTCTCCATGCTAACCTGACGGTCGCCCGGGGCTTCCAGTCTCGGACTCGACCTCCGAACTGCGAGCCGTCGAAGTCCCAGGCACGTGCCGACGACCTCATTTTGCTGCACGTATAGGCCGAGGCGACCTCATCACCAACTGGAATCAGCAGCGTTTGAGCGGAATGAAGATTGCGGCAGCCGCGTGTAATGCCGCGTCGGCTGTTTGCTCGTGCCGTGGTCAGCCATCAGCGATAGATTTCACGCGCGAGAGTTCATTACGCGGAATAGGCTCGACCCATGCGTGGTCTCTATCCCGAAATCGAACCGTACGACTCTGGAATGCTCGACGTCGGAGACGCGCAGCTCGTCTATTGGGAGATATCTGGGAATCCGCAGGGCAAGCCAGTTGTCTTTCTGCATGGCGGCCCGGGCGGCGGAACCTCGCCGTCACACCGGCGTCTGTTCGACCCCGAGCGCTACCGCATCATCCTCACCGACCAGCGCGGAGCCGGGCGCAGCACTCCGCACGCGAGCGAGCCGGATGCTGGCCTCAGCACCAATACGACCTGGCACCTGGTTGCCGACCTCGAACTCCTTCGCGAGCACCTCGGTGTGGAGCGCTGGCAGGTCTTCGGCGGATCCTGGGGCAGCACGCTCGCCCTCGCTTATGCGGAGAGGCACCCGCACCGTGTGACCGAACTTGTACTGCGCGGGATCTTCACCCTGCGTAAGTCGGAGCTCGACTGGTTCTACGAGGGTGGCGCAGCCGAAATCTACCCCGACAACTGGGAAAGCTTCCTCGCGCCTGTTCCCGAGGCGGAGCGCGGCTCGCTCATTGCGGCGTATCACCGGCTACTCAATGATCCAGACCCGGCCGTGCACGGGCCTGCAGCCGTTGCCTGGTCCACCTGGGAGGCATCCGGCATCACCCTGCTCTCCCGACCGGACGTCATTGCCCAGTTCTCGGAGCCCAGCTACGCGCTCGCCTTCGCCCGCATCGAGAACCACTATTTTGTAAATCATGGGTGGTTCGAACCGGGCCAGCTGATCCGTGATGCCGGCGTGCTCCGAGACATCCCCACCGTGATTGTCCAGGGACGCTACGACATGTGCACACCTGCAGTGACCGCGTGGGATCTGCACCGCGCCCTGCCGGAAGCGGAGTTTCTGATGATCCCGGACGCCGGGCATGCCTTCGACGAGCCTGGGATACTGAATGCCCTCATTGAGGCAACCGATCGTTTTGCCGACTAGCGTCTTCCGCGATCGAATCGTAAGGCGCAACCAACTCGACCCGCGGGCTATATTCCGCTGCAAGCATGTCCGCGTGTCTAGGCTGTACGGGTGCTGAAGGCTCTCTCTCGGATCTTCCTGGCGCCAGTAGCAAGGTTGCTGTGGCGCCCCCGAATCATCGGCCGGAATAACGTTCCGAAGACTGGTGCTGTGCTGCTCGCGAGCAACCATCGTTCGTTCATCGACAGCGTTGTCATCACCCTCGTCTCGCCTCGCTCGGTGTCGTTTTTAGCAAAGGCCGAATACTTCACGGGAACCGGATTTCGCGGCTGGGTCTCGCGGTCATTCTTCACCAGTATCGGCGCAATCCCTGTCGTGCGCGGAGCGGGCAGTGCAGCTCAGGATGCGCTCGACAGCGGACTCCACGTGTTGGAGCAGGGCGGTGCCTTCGCGATCTACCCCGAGGGGACCCGCTCACTCGATGGCAAGCTCTATCGGGGGCGCACCGGGGTCGCCTGGCTCGCGCTCACGTCGGGCGCCGTTGTCATCCCGGTGGCACTCACGGGAACCCAGGAACTGCAACCGGTTGGCACGCGGCTGCCCCGCATCCGTCCTGTCACGGTCGAATTTGGTGCCCCGCTCGACCTCAGCACGCACGGCTCGGCAGAATCTGGAAGGGCGAGACGTAAGGCGACCGACGAGATCATGGCGGCGATCCAGCGGATGAGCGGCCAGGAGTTGGCGAACGTTTACAACGAGCCCCCTGCCGTGAGCTTTGCCGAGCGCCTGCGGCGTGCCTTCGGCCGTAACGGCAAGCACTGAGCGCTCGGCACCTGCGATCGGTCGGGCTCTTCGAGCCTGACTAACCTGCCTAGTGCCCGATCAGCGCCTCGATCGGACCACGGGCGAAGTAGATCAGAAAGCCGAAGGCGACGGCCCAGAGCAACCACGAGATCCCCTTAGCCTTGCCCGAAAGTGACCGCAGCACGACCCAGGAGATGAATCCTGCGCCGATGCCGTTCGAAATCGAGTAGGTCAGCGGCATGATGACGACCGTGAGAAAAACCGGCAGTGAGACGGAGAAGTCCGTCCACTGAATCTCCCTGATTTGCGCCATCATCATCGCACCGACGATCACGAGGATTGCGCCAGCGACCTCGCTCGGAACGATGGTCGTGAGAGGGCTCAGAAACATTGCGAGCAGGAACAGCACGCCCGTGATGATGTTCGCGAAGCCGGTTCGCGCACCCTCACCAATGCCCGCACCGGACTCGATGAACACCGTGTTCGACGAACCCGAGGTGAATCCACCGGCGACGGCGCCGATGCCCTCCACGATCAGAGCCGACTTGAGCCTCGGGAAGTTGCCCTTCGCATCCGACAGCCCGGCCTCTTTTGAGAGTCCGGTCATGGTGCCCATGGCGTCGAAAAAGTTGGTGAAGACGAGCGTGAAGACCACCATCAGCGCAGCGAGGATGCCGATGCGGCCGAATCCACCGAAGCTCACCTGGCCGACCAGACTGAAGTCGGGAAGGCTTACGACCTGGCTGGGCAGGGTAGGAACAGACAGGCTCCATCCGCCGGGGTTCTTGGCACCGCTGCCGAGGTGTGCGAATGCCTCGACGAGCATTGCCACGAAGGTGCTCGCCACGATTCCGATGAGCAGAGCGCCCTTCACCTTGCGTGCAACCAGCACGCCGGTGAGGAGCAGCGTGAACGCGAAGACGAGTACCGGAAGAGTGCCGACGGAGCCACCGATACCGAGGCCCACCGGCGGGGAGCTTTGCTTTGTGGACGTAACGAAGCCGGCATCGACGAGACCGATGAACGCGATGAACAGACCAATGCCAACAGTGATGGCGATCTTGAGTTGAATGGGTACGGCGTCGAAGATCAGCACCCGCAGGTTGGTCGCCGACAGGACCACGATGATCACACCGTTGATTAGCACGAGGCCCATCGCTTCTGGCCAGGTGAGGTCACCGACCACGCTCGCCGCGAGGAACGAGTTGATACCAAGGCCGGCCGCAAACGCGAAGGGCAGTTTGGAGACGAGCCCGAACAGGATGGTCATCACGCCCGCGGTGAGCGCGGTAACGGCCGCGACCTGGGTGAAGCCGAGCGTGTGGTGCAGCACATCCTTGCTACCGCTGAGGATGATGGGGTTGAGAATGACGATGTACGCCATGGCCACGAAGGTGACCAATCCGCCCCGCACCTCGCGGGAGAAGGTTGATCCCCTCTTGGTGATCTCGAAGAATGAATCTACTCGAGCGCGGAAAGTTGATCTGGTCTCGGGCGGCGTCGCCTCAGTCGTGGTCACGCGATTACTTTATCGGCGGATGTCGGTGCGCGTATACGAAAATCGGTCGGGAGTCGTGAGCTGAGTTATAGATTTTGGTACGGGATCTTGGTAGAGGTGGCCTCGATCTTTGGGTGAGTAAAAATCGGCTCGAGTCGTTGGGTGTTTTCGGATGTCTGTGGCCGTAGATTGATGTGCGATTCACCACCCATTCCGAACGCTGAGGTAGCAGCTTGTTCGATTCGCTCTGGCAGCTGAGGCTCGTGGACGGCGCCGTGCCCATAGTCGCCGCCGTAGTCGCGGTCATCGTTGCGGGGTTGCTCACGGTCGTGGCCATTCGTTGGCGGCGGGAGCGCGTCTCACGCTGGCGTCGCGTGTTCGCGTTCCTCGGCGGTGGTGGCATCCTTCTTCTGTCCGTCTTGATCGGAATGAACGCAGTGACCGGCAGTTTCGTCACGGTCGGAGCTCTCGCGGGCAAGCACGAATTGTCCTCGCTGTCGTTGCCCGCCCTTGCGCACGGACCGCGGGTATCGAACTGGGCCGCACCCGCATCACTTCCTTCGCACGGGAGTTTCGGTGCCGTGG
>JBDTAD010000495.1:0-3061 GCA_039924815.1 Lacisediminihabitans sp. | reverse complement strand
CTCCCCCAACACGTTGTGATCGGGCACGCCAACTTCATGACGGTGACCCGGTGTTTCGACTATCTTGCAGAGCTGATCAGGCGTCGCGAGCTGACACCGGTAACGCTCAATGACGTCTTCGCACACTGAGGGCGTGAACCGGGCGACTACCTCCGTGCACTGCGGGCGACGCCGCACGCGTTGTCTATTTCACGCCCAGCGTTTTTACACAAGACTCCCCCTTTCGGGGGTCATCGCGTCGTAGTCTGATACGAGTCACTCACCCATTTCAGGAGGATCGTATGAAAGCAGACAAGAAGCTCTCCGACAACCTGCAGGCCGTTCTGGTGGATCTGATCGAGCTCGGCATTCAGGGCAAACAAGCGCATTGGAACGTCGTGGGCAAGAACTTCCGCGACATGCACCTTCAACTTGACGAAATCATCGCGCTCGCACGATCGCTCTCCGACGAAGTTGCTGAGCGGATGCGCGCCCTTGAGGTGATGCCAGACGGCCGTTCTGAGACGGTCACCAAGACCTCGACCCTGCCGAAGCTTCCACCAGACCAGATGGACACCTCGGATGTCGTCAGCCTGATCACCGAGCGCCTCGTCGCGACAGCGGATACCTGCCGCAGAGTTCACGACGAGGTTGACGAGGCGGACCCCACCAGTGCGGACATCCTGCACAAGGTCATCGAAGGCATGGAACAGTACGCCTGGATGGTCAGCGCAGAACACCAGAAGCCGCGCAAGCGCGCAAGCTGAGGAGCCGGGCGGGGAGAAACGTAGAGTTACCCCTGTGAGCATTTCTACTCCCCGCCCCTGGCTGACTAGTTACGCGCCCGGTGTCCCGCACGACATCGACCTACCGGTCGGCTCACTGTTCGACTTACTAGAGGGTTCTGTGCGGGATTACCCGCAGAAGATCGCTCTCGAGTTCTTCGGCAGTACAACGAGCTATCGCGCGTTGGGCGAGCAGGTTTCCAGGGCAGCGGAAGGCCTGCGGGCGCTCGGCGTCAAGCACGGTGATCCCGTCGCGATTGTGCTGCCCAACGCTCCAGAACACATCGTCGCGTTCTACGCAGTGTTGCGGCTCGGCGCTATCGTGGTCGAGCACAACCCGCTGTACACGCCACGCGAGCTTCGACACCAGTTCGAAGACCACGGTGCGAAGGTGGTGATCGCCTGGAACAAGGTTGTCGAGACGATTCAGGCCTTCCCCGCGGATGTCGCGGTCGACACGATCATCTCTGTAGACATCACGAGATCGATGCCTTTCATCACCCGCGCCGCGCTTCGGCTGCCGATCACCAAGGCTCGCGAGGCCCGCGCGGCCCTCACCACGCGGGCGACGGGCACCGTGCGCTGGCACACACTACTGAAGAGCGAACCCATCGCTGCGGATGCGCCGCGACCGAAAGCCGACGATGTCGCCGTCATCCAATACACGAGCGGAACCACCGGTAGCCCAAAGGGCGCCACTCTCACCCACCTCAACTTGGGAGTGAACGCTGCGCAGGCGCGCGCGTGGGTTCCGACAATCGAGCCCGGCACCTGTGTCGTCTATGCCGTACTTCCCATGTTCCACGCCTACGGGCTTACTCTCTGTCTCGCCTTCGCGATGAGCATGGGCGCGAGGCTTGTGCTCTTCCCGAAGTTCGACCCGGAGCTCGTGCTCAAGGCCATCCGCAAGCATCCGGCGACGTTCTTTCCTGCCGTTCCGCCGATCTGCGAGCGGCTGATTGCAGCCGCTACGGCGGAGAATATATCGCTCGAGGGGATCCAGATCGGCATCTCCGGTGCGATGCCGCTCGCCCAGTCACTCGTCGAGCCATGGGAGAAGCTCACCGGCGGTTATCTCGTCGAGGGCTACGGGCTCTCTGAGACTTCTCCCGTACTCATCGCCAACCCGGTCGCGGACACCCGCCGCGTGGGAACCGTGGGTCTGCCTCTGCCAAACACTGAGATTCGAGTGGTCGATCCCGAGAACCCGACCGTCGATCGCGCAACCGGTGACGAGGGCGAACTCATTGTGCGGGGTCCGCAAGTCTTTAGCGGCTATTGGAACAAGCCGGAGGAGACCGAAGCAGTTTTCGTTGCGGATGCTGCCGACGGGATGCCCTGGTTCCGCACGGGAGACATCGTCACGGTCGATCCTGAAGGCTTCGTGTGCGTGGTTGATCGCATCAAGGAGCTCATTATCACCGGCGGTTTCAACGTCTCGCCCTCCGAGGTTGAGGAGACGCTCAAGGCATTCCCCGGCATTGCAGACGCAGCAGTTGTGGGGCTTCCGAGCACACACAGCGGTGAAGATGTCGCCGCTGCGGTCGTCCTGAAGCCTGGTGCCACGCTCGATGAAGCCGCCATCCGCGAGTTCGCTCGCACACACCTCACGCCCTACAAGGTGCCCCGCCACATCGTCGCTGTGGAGGAATTGCCGAAGTCACTCATCGGCAAGACTCTTCGGCGTGTGGTGCGCGAGCAGATGATCGCGAAGGCAGCCGAGTAAAAGCTCCTCCAATCTAGCCACCGCCCGCTCCGGCGCGCCGAGGGCGATGCCCCCTGCGGCGGTGTTTCAATCAAACCGTGACCGAGAAACCAGACGAAGAATCAGCACCCCGACGGCGTAACGCGAGCACCAGGCTCGTTGTCATGCTTATCATCGGCGTCATCGCAGCGGTCATCACCGGGCTCACCTGGGAATGGCAGTATGCGGCGGCCATTGGCTGGATCGCGGCGTCACTCGCGTACTCAGGGTGGACCTGGATCATCATTGGTCGCTTGGACGCGATAAATACGAAACGGTTCGCCAGTCGCGAGGATCCGACGCGCGGTGTCTCTGACCTTCTCATCGTGCTTCTCAGCATCGCGAGCCTGTCGACGGTGATGATCACCCTGGTTCAGGCCAGCACTGCTCACGGTGCAATGAAGGGCGCTCTCGCGGGCATAGCCCTCGGAAACGTCGCGTTCTCCTGGATCCTGCTGCACACATTGTTTACGCTGCACTACGCCCGCGCCTTCTACACGGATGGTGGCAAGGGCGTGAACTTCAACCAGGACGATCCGCCGCGCTACATCGA
>JBDTAD010000494.1:0-1833 GCA_039924815.1 Lacisediminihabitans sp. | reverse complement strand
CCCAGCCGCGGGAATGTCATTCACGTCACTCGGGTGGCTGCATGAGCACGAGATCGCGGCTATTGCGACAGACACCTGGGGTTTCGAGGTGCGGCCCAACGAGTTCGACAATGCCTTCCAGCCCATGCATCAGATTGCGATACCCAACATGGGTCTGTACATCGGGGAAATGTGGGACCTCGACGAGCTGGCCGCCGATTGCGCCGTCGACCAGTGCTACGAGTTCTTCCTCACGGCCGCGCCGATCCCGTTCACGAACGCGGTCGGCGCACCGGTCAATCCGGTGGCTGTCAAGTAAGAATCCCCCAAGCGCGCGTTCACAAAGGAGTAGCGATGCCCGCAGTAAATAGAGTGTTAGTGGTTGGAGCCGGGGTGGCCGGTTCGGCGGCCGGAATATTCCTGGCGCAGGCCGGAGTCAGCGTCGATCTAGTGGATCAGTCCGCTCGCACCAGCACGCACGGATCCGGGATAACCCTGCAGGGGAACGCGCTCCGCGTTCTGCGACAGCTCGGTGTCTGGGAACAGCTGAACTCTCAAGGCTTCGCATTCACTTCGGTGGGCATCAGAGCGCCCAACCCCGAGGGAACGCTCGTCGGTGAATTCGACGATGTGCTGACCGGCGGCGACGATCTCCCGGCAACGCTCGGTATCCCGCGTCCGGCGCTGGCCGCCACGCTGCTCGCGCGCGCGAGTGAAGTCGGCTGCAACATTCGCTGGTCGCGGCAGTTTCAGTCCATGGAAGAGGGCCAGGACGGAGTGACGGTGACCTTCGCTGATGGTGACCAAGAGACCTATGACCTTGTCGTCGGGGCTGACGGCGTGCACTCGCGGGTGCGAGCGGCAATGGGCATCGCGACCGGCCCCGTGCCCACAGGCATGGCGATCTGGCGAATTTTCGCTCCCCGCCCCGAGAGCATTGTGCGAACAGACCTGGTGTACGGCGGTCAGAGCTACATCGCCGGCTACTGCCCGACGTCGGCTGACTCCCTCTACGCCTACATTGTTGAGGATGCTGACCCGGCCAATTTCGAGCTCAGCACCGTCGAGAAAGCCCGAAAGATGCGGGAGCTCAGTCAGGCGTACCACGGGCCGTGGGACGACCTCCGAGGATTCATCGCGGATGACCGTGATGTGAATTACACGCTTTTCGAAAGCCACATCGTCGATGGCCGGTGGAATCGAGGGCGAGCCGTCATCATCGGCGACGCAGCACATTCCTGCCCCCCGACCCTCGCTCAAGGCGCCGCCCTCGGTCTCGAGGATGCGGCGGTTCTCGCCGAACTTCTGATCGCAGCCACGGACGTGGATGACGATCTCTGGCGAGACTTCGAGCTCCGTCGGCTCGAACGGGCAAAGACGGTCGTCGATGCCTCAGTTCTCCTCGGCCGGTGGCAGATGGACCACGACCCCGACGCCAATGTGCCCGCGCTGATGGCCAAAATATCGAACATTGTGAGGATCCCAGCGTGAGCTCACGCCAGACCACCGTGGACGTTCACGCTCATGCAGTGTTTTTCCAGTTGCAAGACTTCGTCATCGAGGCGGATCCTGAGGGTTGGCGAGCGCACCAAGAACTCGACGCTCGACGCAATGGGGTCGAAGCGGCCAAGGTATCCGGCCCGATGATTGGCGAGCGGATTCCGCAGCTGACCCAGCTCGAACGCCGACTTTCTGACATGGATGCTGCCGGCATCGACATCCAGGTCGTCTCGCCGTCTCCTTCGCACTATTACCCGTTCCTCGCGCCCGATCACGCAGTGCAGGTCGCGATGGCTGCTAACTCTGCCGTGGCCGAGCTGGTGTCTCGTGCCCCGGATCGACTGCGCGGCCTCG
>JBDTAD010000493.1:0-3964 GCA_039924815.1 Lacisediminihabitans sp. | reverse complement strand
GAGACAGTGGTGCGAGTAGTGAAGATCGAACGATTCGGTGACCCGAGCGGCATGGTGGTGACCGAGGCGCCCGCGCCGCATCCCGAGTCCGGAGAGGTGGTCATTCAGACCGAGGCGATCGGCGTCGGTGGCGTTGACGCGGTCATCCGCCGCGGCACCCTTGCCGGATACGGCTTTACTGAAGGGCTGATCCCTGGCAGCGAGGTTGCCGGCACGGTCACTGCGGTCGGTGCGGATGTTGACACCTCCTGGGTGGGACGCCGCGTGTGGGCCTTCACCGGCACTGGTGGTGGCTACGTCGAGCAGGCGCTCGCTCGAATCGGTGATGTTGTCGAACTGCCCGTCGAGCTGTCATCGGTCGACGCGGTGGCGCTCGGCAGTGCGACGCCGGTCGCGCATTTCGCGCTGGAGCACGCGCATTTCGTGGCGGGGGAGTCGGTGCTCGTGCGCGGCGCTGCGGGAAGCATTGGTATTGCAACGGTGGAACTCGCGGTTCGCGGTGGCGCGAGTGCGGTGGCGGTCACGACCTCCTCATCCGAGCGCGGCACTCGCCTTCGTGAGTTCGGCGCGACCCACGTGCTCGATCGTGGCGGAGACGGTGACTCGACAGCGCCGACCGCCTACGACGTGATCATCGACATTGTCGGTGGGGCCGAGGTGCCCACCTTTATCGATCGGCTCGCCCCGAACGGTCGTATGGTCCTTGTCGGCGCGGTTGCGGGAGCGCCACCCGCAGATTTCGGTATGCGAATCTTCGCCGCTTTCCAACAGTCTCGCTCGTTCGCAACGTTCAGCCTGAATACCGTTCCCGTAGAGACGCGGGATGCGGTGCGGGCCGAGCAGTTCGCAGCGGCAGCGCACGGTGACCTCCATGCCGTCGTGCACGCGGTGATGCCGTTGTCGGACGCAGCCGAGGCGCACCGGCAGATGGATGCTGGCACGGTGTTTGGCAGGATCGTGCTAACTCCGTAGTGCGAGCGGACGCCTTCTTCCTCCATAAAAATGTGGTTGCACTCATACCTAGAACAACAAGGTATATAGTCCTACGTATGGATGCCGCATGAACATCGACAAAGACCTGGTCGCCGCGATGGCAACCCCGCTCGTGCTCGCAATACTCGCCGAGGGCGCGAGCTATGGGTACGCCATCCTGAAGCGCGTGCGCGAGCTCTCGGGCGGCGATGTGGAATGGACGGACGGCATGCTGTATCCGCTCCTGCACAGACTCGAGCGGCTCGGATACGTCAGCACCGAATGGGGCGTCTCGCCTGAGGGCAGACGCCGTCGAAACTACGAGATCACGGAGGCTGGCGTGGCGCAATTGGCTGAACAACGCAAGCAGTGGGCCACGGCCAATCGCACCCTCGGCGGACTCTGGGGAACCAACTTCGCGGTGGCCGGCGCATGAGCGAGCAGCAGGTTGAGGCTCAGATCGACGTGTGGCGTGCGGCGATCCTCAAGGGTCGCGCGGTCAACGACACCGATGCGGATGAGCTCGAAGGGCACCTGCGCGAGCAGATCTCTGACCTCGAGTCGGTCGGCCTTTCCGGCGACGAGGCGTTTCTCATTGCGGTGAGGCGTCTTGGCCAGGTGGATGTGATCAGCTCCGAGTACGCACAAGAACACGGCGACCGGTTGTGGAAGCAGCTTGCGGTGCCGTCGGATGATGACGGACGACGTCGAGCGATGACGGCCATGTTCGTTTTCGCGATACTGGCCGCGGTGCTGGTTCAGGTTGCGCGATTCTGCGCGCAGATCCCCGGCACCAACGCGTCGTGGCTTCTTCGCGACGCGAGTTTCTTCGTGCTCCCAGTGCTGGCGGCCTACTTCGCGGTCGTGAAGCGGATGCCGTGGCGCCGAACACTCGCACTCGGCCTTGTCGTCGTTCTGCTCGCAGTCGCGGTGAACCTGTTCCCCCTCGCGCGGGGCGGAAGTAGCGAAGTGCTCATCGGGATTCATCTCCCCATCGTGCTGTGGTTCGTCGTGGGGGCGAGCTATCTCGGCGGCGACCTGCGGTGGTCTGCCAGGCGCATGGACTTCATCCGCTTCACAGGGGAGTGGGTGATTTATTTCACCCTGATCGCCCTCGGCGGTGGCGTTCTCATGAGCCTGACGGCGGCCATCCTCTCGCCCATCGCACCGGACAGCATCGGTCAGGTGTACATCTGGGTTGTCCCTTCGGGCGCCGCTGGCGCGATCATTGTTGCGGCATGGCTCGTCGAGAGCAAGAAGAGCGTCGTCGAAAACCTTGCCCCTGTGCTCACCGCGATCTTCACACCGCTGTTCGGCGTCATGCTGGTGGCCGCCGCCGTTGTCTACACGATCGGCGGGATAGCCCGCGACTTTGACCGCGACCTGCTCACCGTCTTCGACCTGCTTCTCTTGGTTGTCCTCGGCCTCGTCGTGTATGGGCTTTCTGCCCGCGATCGCACTCGGAGCGCGGGCGCGATGGATGTCATTCGTCTGGTTGCCGTCGTCGCGGCGGTCGTGCTCGACATCCTGATTCTCGTGTCGATGTTCGCGCGGGTGGGGGAGTTCGGACTCACCGGCAACCGGGTCGCGGCGCTGGGACTCAACTTCATCCTGCTGGTCAACCTCGCTGTCACGGCCTGGCTCACGGCGCGACTCGTGGCTGGTCGGGTTCCGCCCACGCGGATCGAGCGGTGGCAGACCGGCTACCTTCCGGTGTTCGTCGGCTGGGTGCTGATCGTGGTGCTTGCACTCCCGCCGCTGTTCAGCTTTGCTTGAGCTGTTCCTTCGAGCTGACCCTATCGACGACACGACGGCCGCTTTCGACAGTCTGCGGTACCTAGTTTTCAGCTAAACGCTTGCGCGATGAGGCCCAGGATGCCCGAGCTTGCGAATGCATTTGCGACCTGCCCTGGGCATCTGCTTGCCGCAGCGGCCTTCTTCGCGGCTGAGAATCACCCAGTCGGCAGAATCAAAATCAACACCACCGCGAGCACGTGTCAGCGCGGCAATAAGCGCCTTAGTTTTGTCTGGCCCGTTAGCGCCCCAACCATGCTCCAGAGCAGCACTGATCTCATCCTTCGACAAAAGCGCTGCGACTCTTGCAGGCAACAAACCAGCGGCCACCGCGGCTCGCTGTTGGCCTTCGGGCGCAGGCTCCGGGCGGTAGTCCCACCCATCCAATCCAACAGACTCGGCTACGACATCAAGCACGCTCAGCGCTTCCCACAATTGGGTTATCTCGTCGTCGGAAAGAAGGCCTGACGACGCCAAGCTCGTGGCCATGTCATAGACCTCATCATTGCGGCGAGGCCCGACGCACAGCACATAGATGCTTGCTGCATTCTCGTCGACCCGATAAACAACACGTTTTGTTTTCTCGACTACGGCCACTGTGTTCCAACCGACGAGAGTGCGGCCGTTGTTTCGCGCGCTGAGCGTGTGATTCCCGCCCGGGTCAGCGCACAGGCCGACCATCGTTGCAACGATCTCAAGACGCTCGGCTTGCGTGCAAGCTTCGAGTTGTTCGACGAACACGTCGGAGAAGACGACCTCGGCCTGATTGTCCGAGAACTGGTTACCGGGCCTCACAGTTGCGTTTGTGCTTGCGCCTGCAACTGCGCAGCGCGGTCGCGGACAAAGGCCTCATCGAGCCCCAGCCGAGCGCACACCTCAGCCAACGAGTTCGAGCCGCCTCGGGAGTGTGCCAAGCCCGCGTAAGAATCCAAGACTTCACGCGCAGCCGATCTGACCACACGGACTGTCTCGTCCAGGCGCTGTGCTGAGTCGACCACAGCTACGTCGTGGCCCATTCGCGTCAACACGATGCGCTGCTCGGCCGCGCCTGCTGCAACTGCGGAAATTCCCTTGCGGGCGGCGGCAGATACAGGCATGCGCAGTGTAGTCATGTTTGCAACAATACACATCGTTGTGCATTGTTGCAAGATTCTCTAGCCAAGGGTTTGCACGTGGGCGTGTCGATTTAATACCAATT
>JBDTAD010000492.1:0-4073 GCA_039924815.1 Lacisediminihabitans sp. | reverse complement strand
CCTCTGAACTTGACAACCTGGTACGTAAGCGCGTCGCGGGTCTGCCAATGGAGGTAATTGTGGGCTGGGCGCAGTTCCACGGCCTGCGCATTGCGCTGGATGCCGAGGTTTTCGTGCCGCGCAGACGCACCGAGTTTCTGGTCGATCAGGCCATCGAGCTCTGCGCGGCCGGCGCCGTCGTTGTCGACCTGTGCTGCGGTTCCGGAGCGCTCGGAGTCGCCGTTGCCACCAGCGCGAACGCTGCACACCCCGGAACCTCGGTAGAACTCCACGCGGCCGACATCGAGCATCCCGCGGTCGCGTGCGCCCGCCGCAACGTGCAGCCGCTCGGTGGGCAGGTCTACGGGGGTGATCTCTTCGAGGCCCTGCCACGATCGCTGAGAGGGCGGGTGGATGTCTTGCTCGCCAACGTGCCGTACGTTCCGACCGAGGAGATCGCTCTGCTCCCCTCTGAAGCCCGCGAGCACGAACCGCTCGTGACCCTGGATGGCGGAACCGACGGGCTCACCGTGCTGCGTCGAGTAGCCGCGGATGCCGTCGCGTGGCTGGCGCCGGGTGGGCATCTCTTCATCGAGACCAGCGAACGACAGGCCGCGCTGGCTCAGCAGATCGTGAGCGATGCCGGGCTACAGGCTCGCGTCGCGCGGTCTGAGGAGCAGGATGCCACCGTGATCATCGGTACGCGCTCGTTGACAGTGACGCCGAGCGCCTAACGGGAGGCAGCGCAGATCTCAGCCGCGAAGTGCCAACGTGAACGGGAGCACGGCGGTAGCACCGGCTCTGCGTAGCGCGCGGGCCGCGACCGTGAGTGTCCATCTGCTGTCAGCGAGGTCATCGACGAGCAGGATCGGGCCATCCGGCAGCTCGATGTCGACGGAAAAACGTTCCCACACGCTCGACAATCGCCACGCGCTATTGCCTCCCGGCTCGCCCATCGGGCCACCGTTCGCGAACGACAGTGCACCAAGGTAGGGCAACCTACCGGCCGCGGCGAGGCCATGCGCGACCGACCCAATGAGCTTAGGATGCCGCCGCGACGGCACACTCACCACCGCGACCGGGCGCTCGGCCCAGCCCCACTCCCCCAGTACCCGCACGCAGGCGGCCACAATCGCGGGCGACGCCGGAGCATCCTCTCTGGCGGCGGCACCCTCGAGCAGTGTGCGCAGAGTTCCGCCCCAGCCGAGGTCGGTGAGGCGGGCGAGTCCTCGCCCCTCCAGCATCCGCTCTGTCTCGGCGATACGCCCCTTGACGGGCACGCCAACGTTCGAGGCGCCGGTGGGCCATTGCGCCCTCGGCTCGATGACCACACCGACTCGCTCTAGTGAGCTCCCGGCGGACGCCGCGGCCTTCTCCTCGACCTCCGTCGGAAACCAGACGCCGGCGCAGTTGTCACAACGCCCGCACGGCACCGCGGTGTCGTCGTCCAGAACGCGCTGCAGGTACTCCATGCGGCATCCGGCGGTCTCTTCGTACTCGATCATGCTGCGCTGCTCAATCTCCCGGGCCGCAGCGATGCGCTCGTACCGCTCGGCGTCGTAGACCCACGGTTGCCCGGTCGCGATCCAGCCTCCCTTCACTCGCTTGACGGCGCCATCGACGTCGAGCACCTTGAGGAGCAGTTCCAGTGGCGTTCGGCGCAGGTTGACGCGCGCTTCGAGTGCGGGAGTCGACAGCGGCTCGTTGCCCAACGCACCGATGACGGCTTCTGCCCTGGCCTGGTCTGGCATGGATGCTGTGGCGAAGTACTTCCAAATCGACTCGTCCTCCGGCCCAGGCAGCAACAACACGTCAGCGTTGTCCGTCGCGCGGCCCGCTCGCCCCACCTGTTGGTAGTAGGCCACGGGCGATGACGGTGCGCCCAGGTGCAGCACAAAGCCGAGATCCGGCTTATCGAAACCCATCCCTAGTGCGCTCGTGGCAACGAGCGCCTTCACCCGGTTGCCCTTGAGCAGGGCCTCCGACTCCTCCCGTTCTGCTGGATCCGTCTGGCCGGTGTACGCCCGCACCTCGTGTCCGGCCTCGCGGAGCAGCCGTGCGGTGTCTTCTGCCGCGGCCACCGTGAGTGTGTAGATGATGCCGCTGCCAGGCAGCTCCGCCAGGTGGCTCAGCAGCCAGCCGAGTCGGGCGCGCGAGTCGGGGAGCCGCAGCACCCCGAGACGCAGGGATGCCCGAGCGAGCGGTCCGCGGATCGTGACGACGCCGCTTTCAGACAACTGCTCCACGACATCCTGAACTACCCGACTGTTGGCCGTCGCGGTGGTGGCAAGCACCGGAACGTGGTTCGGGAGGCTGCTTATGAGATCGCGAAGGCGCCGATAGTCCGGGCGAAAGTCGTGGCCCCAATCGGAAATGCAGTGCGCTTCGTCAACCACGAGCATGCCGGTTCGCTGCACGAGAAGCGGCAGTTGGTCGTCTCTGAAGGATGGATTGTTGAGCCTCTCCGGAGAGACCAGCAGAACGTCGACTTCGTCGCGCTGCAGCTGGCCGAGCACCTCGCCCCACTCGTGCGCGTTGGTGGAATTAATGGCGACGGCTCTCACCCCGGCGCGAGCAGCCGCAGCGATCTGGTCGCGCATGAGTGCCAGCAGCGGCGAGACGAGGATCGTGGGGCCAGCGCCCTGTCTGCGGAGCAGCAGCGTGGCGACGAAGTACACCGCGGACTTGCCCCAGCCGGTGCGCTGCACCACGAGTGCCCTGCTGTGATGATCGACGAGGGTCTCTATGGCCTCGTACTGCCCGTCGTGAAATTCTGCGGCATCCCTACCGACCAGAGTGCGAAGGATCTCGAGGGCGGCCGCACGGGTTTCGGTCACGGTCTCAGTCATTACTCCAGCATGTCAGGCCCACCCGACAACGCCGGGGCTGCCCAGCAGGCCTGTGGAGTGCGACGATGGAAGCATGACTGTGAGTATCAAGCGGGTGTATGAGGGTGCAGAACGTAGCGACGGATACCGGGTGCTCGTCGACCGAGTCTGGCCGCGCGGGGTCTCGAAGGAGAAAGCTGCGGTGGACCTCTGGCTCAAAGAGGTGGGTCCGAGCACCGAGTTGCGCACCTGGTTCGGCCATGTGCCGGCCCGGTTTGCGGAGTTCGCGAAGAAGTACCGTGCAGAACTCGACCACAACGCCGCAGCCCAGGAGCTGCGGGATGCCGTGGCCGCACACGACACCGTCACTCTCGTGTACTCGGCGAAAGACGAAGAACACAACCAGGCTGTGGTTCTCGCCGACTATCTCGGCTGACGAGAGGCGATTCGCCCGCACGAGGCCGTGACCGCACGACCTGCGGGTCAGTTAGAGAACGCCCACCGACGGCCGAGCACGTCAAGCGCGTGGTCTACGGCGTATCCGACGGTCTTCCAGTCGTGACCTGAGTTCGGTGCCACAATTTCGGTCGTGGTCATCCCTGCGCTCGCGGCTGCCTCTCTGATCCTTGTCTCGATGGGCCGGTAGCGCTGGTCCCTTCCGCCGACCGCGAAGATCCCCAGGGTGTCTGTGAACGGCGCGTGAGCGGTCAACAGCGAGAGGGGCATCGCAGCCTGATACGCGGCCGCTGACCCACCGAACGCGGCCGCGACCGTGGCCCCATAACTGCCGCGGTGAGGAGCGAGTTCACCGGAAATATCGAGAATATTGCCAAAGATGCTCGTGAACTTGGCCCCAAGCTGGATCGAACAGGTGCCGCCCTGGGAATAGCCACCGATTGCCCAGTCCCGCCGGTCATTCGACACATTCAGGTGGCCGTGGATCCAGTTCGGCACGTCTACGGACAGATACGTGGCAGAGCGCCCGAGTGGGGAATCGACGCACATCGGATTGTCATACGGCCCTCCGAGTTGGTCAGGAATGACCACGATCGGAGCCAGGCCGCGATGTGCCTGCGCGTAGTGGTCAAGGATCGACGGCATGTTGACCGACGTCACCATATTTGTGGGCGCGCCAGGTTGGCCCGACATCATGACGAGCACCGGCAGCCGCGGCGGGTGCCGCGTGAGCGCTGCTGGCGGGAGATATACCACCCCGTGGCGCACCCTGAACCGTGAGTGCGTCGCGGGGATCTCCACGGCACCGAA
>JBDTAD010000491.1:0-3132 GCA_039924815.1 Lacisediminihabitans sp. | reverse complement strand
CTTCTACTTTTTTGAAGAAGCCGAGGGAGGAGTGCGAAAGCTACCGATACCTCCGCCGATCAGAAGAAGAGTAAGGAGTACCACAACAACAAATCGGATCCACGCCGCAGTCGTCCAACCAATGCCCGAAGTCGCCCAAACCCACAGCCAGTAGGCCCCCTAGCCCAGCCCTCCACTCAACAGGATGGTGAGAGCGACATTGGTCGGGTTCAATGGTGGACGAGTGGGAAGTCGGCTTTCAATGCTGTTTGCGCGCTGGTTCACAATCCGAGCCATGGTGATTTCGGCGTCGCTGCCTTTCGGCATTTTTTGCCACATTTCCACGAGTGCCGCGAGCTGCTTGAAAGCGCGGGGATGCCGCTCTGCACTCGCGATCTGTCCCGCAATCGCGAGAAGGCCAGCGGCGATTGCTGAAAATAAACCCCACATGTCGATTTCCTAACTCGAAATGACTCTTTGTTGACTTTACGGCTCAATTGCGAGGGGCATGGCACGGCGATCTAAACAACGTTGTCGATGTCGCGATCACTCTATGAGAAGCAACACGGAGCCGAGCATGTCGACTTCAACCGAGCGACGCCTAGGAATTTTGGCCGGTTGCAGTGCGCATAAAGTCAAGACGGCCACCGGCTCGAGTTCCCAGATGGATTCAATCACCCGCCGGAAGCTGCAAGATCAAGCAGCCTCGTTCAGGCAAAGATCATTACCCAGTCACATTATCGAGATATGCTCATTCTATGATATGCTTGCCGTTCCAACATTCTCAAGTCGAGAGCCGCACTCAGTCTTGATGCGGAGCCGCTATGGAACGGGATATAAGGAAATGCGAGAGACCTACTTCGAAATGCCAATGAGCACCCTTGCCACCTGCGGATCTGTGCTCCTCGACTGGAATATCAGCGCATTCATAGAAGGGATCCACAAACGCCAGCTGCGCGGAGACGCGATAGATGGCTCCGGCCCACAAATCGCACGCCTGCGAAACCTAGCCAACGCGATGCCGAAAGATTGTGGACTAATAACTGGCCTGAGTGCGGCCGAATCGGAGATCCGTCCAGATTCTCGCGCCGTGGATACGACGCGATATAACACGCGTGCTGACATCGCTTCGTTCTATCTCTCGAACGGAAAATCCTATTTGCACGCACTACTAGATGGACATCCGACTTCAGGATTAGTCATAGAACCCACACAGACTGACGGACAAAGTCAATCCTTTGAGATCCTTCGTCAATGGATGACCGTTTCGTACGCAGCCCTACTTCAAGCGGTAGTAATCGACCAGCAACCAAACAACACCATGGAAGAAAAAATTAATGACTACCGTTTCTGGTTAGAACACATTTTGGGGATAGCAGCCAGTCGAGAAGCTTGGGTCGGATTTCTCCTTCTTGCTGGCAAGGGTCCGAATCGTCAAAAAGCTCGTCGTCTGCTCAAGCTCGATTCGCCTGGCGATGCCGCCGCCCAAATCTGGGGTGCCACCTGGGATCTGATGTACACGCGGATGCCCGCATTATTGCGGCAATCTCAGTTCCTGAGCGAGGTAAAGCAGCCTGTGACGTTCGTAACAGACGATTCGGGTCTCGTGGACGTGCTCTCCAGTATCCAGTCTGTTGTGAGCATTAAGAACATGAGAGGAGTGGAATTTACAGGTGACGAGACCCAACTAGACGCACTCGATGATTCTGTTGAGGTCTTGGTGGGCGAATATATGTTGCGCGAAAGCCAACGTGTTCTTACGAAAAGCCAAGGCATAACCAACTCAGTGATGAAGCGAGCCCGGCATCAAGCAAGGCTAGCTAAAGAGCAATTACGCGATACGCCCATAACCTGACGCATGGACTATGAATACTGCAGCCGCAGGATTCGTACTCTGTCGCTTAGCGCCGTCCATGATCACGATCATAGAGTTGTTCGCTTTTGGCTCTCAGCGACCATGTCGACTGCAAGCTCCCCTGAAGCAGGTCGCACAAGCCACTCAAACGGACGCCATCTCCTAAACCTCAACTCTTGATGTCGAAAACGCGCTCACCCACGCGCGAGCTGCGCCGACACCTGCCAGGCACCGCGTCGTACCGTGCGCTCCAGTTCGTACGAGCGGGCGGAGAAGTCCTTCGTGTTGACCGAAACCGAGATGGCGCCGATGGTCGCGCCGCTCTTCACCTTCACGGGAGCAGCGATACAGGCGAGCTGCGGGGTGTACTCGTCCACCTCGATGGCGAGCTGCTGCGAGCGCACCTCGTCTAGTTGCTCGCGAAGCTTCACGGCATCCGTCACGCTGCGCGGGGTGAGCGCCCGCAGGCCGTGACGCTCCAGGTACGTGTCGAGGGCGGCATCATCCTTGGTCGCGAGCATGAGCTTGCCGAAGGCAGTGGTGTGGGAGGCCTCGGCGAAGCCGACGTGCAGCTGGGTGATGCGCGGATGCTCCGCCGACTCTTCGATGTGAGCCACGGCGATGTCGTCGCCGCGGAACACCGTGAGATAAGCCGGAGCGGCGGCATCCGTCATCAGGGTGCGCATGGTGGCGCGCACCTCCTGCGTCACCACCAGCTGGTGTTGCAAAGCGCGGCCGAGTGCATCCACGGTTCTGCCGAGAATGTAGCGGTGCTCGCTTGCCTGATGCGCAATATAGTCCTGACGCTCCAGCGTGCCGAGCAGCCGATAGCTGGTCGAAACGGTGATGCCGAGGTGGTCAGAAACCTCGGCGGCGGTGACCCCAGCGGGTGACGCACCGATCAGTTCGAGCACGCGCAGCACTCGATCCGCCGATTGGAGCCCCACAGCATCCCGCTGCGTCCCTGCAGTCATGGGCCGAGTCTACGTCGAGCGGATGCCACGGGAAATAGCGATTTTGGCACCGTTTCGCGCATGGTGCGAAAGCACGTTGAAGCGCGCATCGGCCGAGTCCACACTGGGGGAAACCACCGTACAGAGAGGTACACCATGTCAAAGATCATCATTCTCACCGGGGATGCGGCCGAGACCCTCGAGGTCTTCTACCCCTATCAGCGGCTGCGCGAAGCCGGTTACGAGGTGGACATCGCCGCGCCCACCAAGAAGAAGCTGCAGTTCGTCGTGCACGACTTCGTCGACGGATTCGACACCTATACCGAGAAGCTCGGGCACACCTGG
>JBDTAD010000490.1:0-12724 GCA_039924815.1 Lacisediminihabitans sp. | reverse complement strand
TGACCGGCTGACACGCTCGTAGTGAAACACATAACGTCCGAGGAGGACATTCGATGGCTGACAAGTCACTAAACCGTACTGAGCTCGTCGCGGCCGTTGCCGCTGAGTCTGGCCAGAGCCAGGCTTCCGTGAACACAGTTCTCGACGCGCTCTTCAGCACCCTCGCCAAGTCCGTCGGCAACGACGTCAAGGTCACCATCCCCGGCTGGCTCGCAGTGGAGCGCACCCACCGTGCAGCTCGCGCCGGTCGCAACCCTTCCACGGGTGAGGCAATCCAGATTGCTGCGGGTTACGGCGTGAAGGTTAGCGCTGGCAGCAAGCTGAAGGCCGCTGCAAAGTAGTCTTTTCGCACTGCGAAGGGGATGATGTCTGAAAGGGCATCATCCCCTTCGGCGTTTAACCCGCCGTGCGCAGTGCGGTAAGCCTGTGTGTACGACAGCCCAACTCAAACTCCAGCGTGCCTGCGTCAGACTGCCGGGACGCCTTCGCGCTCAAAGACACGCAAGAGAACGTCCCCGGCGTGCAGTGTGTCGTTCGGTTGCAGCGCGACGTCGTCGCGGATCAGAGAACCGGATGCTGTGGTGTAACCGGAACTCCAGTCATCACGCCGCGTCTCGTCGTACAGGCTAACCGATCAATTAGTGCGCTTATTTCCTTGGATATCAGCGACTTGGATCCCGGCTCTGTGCCGCAACTACACTCAAATCATGCCCTTCACGCGCACGCTCATCGAGGTTGCGGCGGCTCATCCGCAGCGTCTCGCGCTCGCCGGAGATGGGGATCGCTTCAGCTACCGGCAGCTTCTGGAAGCCTGCACGATCATCCGCAGCGGAGTTGAAGAAATTCTCGGCGGACCGGATGTCGTGGATCAGGGGCGGGCGAGCGTCGAGACCGGTGGCGTGCCCGTCGTGGCGGTCTCACTGTCCCGCGCAATCGACATCGCGCGCTTTGTCTGCGGCGTGAATGGTTTTCGCGCGATCATCGCCGTTCTCGATCCACTGTGGCCCGAATCGCACCGGCTCGAGACGGTCCGACGCGTGGATCCCGCGCTCGTCATCACCGATGACGCGGCCTTCCAGCACTCGCTCAGTACCCTCGAAGAGTGGAGTGGCGACGCGGTCTCCCTCAAGGACTTTGATGAACGCGCCGCATCCGCCCCGATTTCCGTCGGGCCGGAGGTTAGGCCGCGAGACGAGGCGTTCCTACTGCTCTTCACCTCCGGAACAACGGATCTCCCCAAGGGGTTTCTGCGCAGTCGGGAGAGTTGGGATTACAACGTGGGCGTCAGCCGTGCCTACCTCGGCGCCGAAGAGGGCATTTCGACGCTGGCGCCCGGCCCGGTTTCGTACAGCCTCACCCTGTACGCACTCGTGGAGGTGATGGCCACCGGCGGATCGCTGTACGTGCAGTCTTGGTTCGACGCCATCGAGGCCGCGCACACCATCGACAACGAGGAGATCACGCGCTTTGTGGGCGTGCCGCCCATGCTGCTCGCGTTGGTGCGGGCGGCAGAGCACGCCCAGCTGTCGCTCGGGTCACTGGGCGAGGTGATCACGGGCGGTGCGAACCAGAGTGACGGCATCCGTTCTGCCTTCGAGACCGCCGCCGCAGCGGCCCATCTGCGCAGTTACTATGGCGCTTCCGAAATCGGGTTTATCGGGTACAGCGACTCGGGAGATGGTACGAAGCTCACGCCGTTTGGTGGCGTCGACGTCAGCGTACGAGAAGAATCGGGCACGCCGGTGGCCGAGGGCGAGATCGGAACTCTCTACATTCGGGTGGCCTCCGCTGTCGAGCGATATCTGTCGGCGACAAGCGCGGATCGCATCACGGATGATGATGGCTGGGCGAGTGTGAACGACCAGGCCTCCTTCGCCAACGGTGTCATTGTGCTGGCCGGGCGCGCGGGCGACATCGCCGTCTCCGGCGGACACAAAGTGTCGCTTCCCCAGGTGGAACGGGCTCTTGCCACGATCGACGGTTGCGAGATCTGCTGTGCCGTGACGGTGCCGGATGCCGCGCTGGGCTCGCTCATCGTGGCTGTTGTGGAGGGTGCAGACGTTCCGCCGAAGAGTGTCATGCTGGAGGGCTTGCGTCGCCTGCTCGCCCCGCAGTTCGTGCCGCACCGCTACTACCGCGTTGAAGAACTGCCGCGTACCGCTGGTGGGAAAATCCGGCGCGTTGCGGTCACCGACCTCATCGAACGTGGGGATGCTGAGCGCCTGTGACATCGCCAATGAATGTGCGCACGGAACAGCGTGCGGTCGTCACGGGAATCGGCGCGATCACGCCCTGCGGGCTCGATGTCGCCTCTACGTGGGACGCAGTCGTCGCCGGGCGCAGCGGCATCCGTGCCTTTGAGAGCGTTGACGTCTCCGACCTCGCTGTGGCCGTTGGCGGTGAGGTGCGCGGTTTCGATCCACTGGCGTACGTGTCGCACACCGATGCTCGCCGACTCGATCGGCACGCGCTCTACGCCATTGCCGCGGCCGCCGAGGCGATGCAGGGCTTCGTGCCCGCGGATCCAGCGCGGTTCGGTGTGACGGTGGCCACCGGGTCTGGTCCCGTCTCTCTCATTCAGGATGCGACACGCGCGCTCGACCACGACGGTGCGCGTCGCATCCCGCCGGGGGTCGTCGTCTACGGTGGGCCGGATGCTGCTGCGGCGTATCTCAGCCAGCGCTACGGCGCGCGAGGGGCGAGCGTCGGTACCTCAGCGACCTGCGCGAGCGGCACGGTCGCGCTCGGGGACGCGATGCGCGCCATCCGTCACGGGTATGCGGACGCCGTGCTCGTGGTGGGTGCCGATGACTGCCTCAACCGAGTGAATCTGGCCGTGAATTCCACTCTCGGTTCTCTCGCGCCCGGGTGGACGGATGAGCCGGAGCGGGCGAGCCGGCCGTTCGATCGCGCCCGTAGTGGCTTTGTCATGTCTGCTGGTGCTGCGGCGCTGGTGGTTGAGTCGGAGGAACATGCCCGGCGGCGTGGAGCCGCGGTTCTCGGTGAGATTGCGGGCTACGGCGTCAGCTCCGATGCGTACCATCCCACCGCACCTCGGCCCGATGGCAGCGGGGCCATCGCTGCCATGAGAGCGGCCTTCGACGACTCGCGCGTGACCGCCTCTGACATTGACCACGTCAACGCGCACGGCACGGGCACGCTGCTGAACGATGAGATGGAATCCGGTGCGCTGCGAGCAGTGTTCTCGGGTGTCGCCACCGTGCCGGTGACCTCGACGAAGTCGACCACGGGGCACCTGCTCGGTGCCGCGGGAACGCTCGAGGCGATCTTCTCCCTGCTCGCGATGCGCGACGGGGTCATTCCGCCGACGATCAACCTGGACGACCCCGCCTTTCCCGAGCTCGACGTAGTAGCGAACGTGGCGCGAGAGCTGCGGATGCGCGCGGTGCTGTCGAATTCGTTAGGTTTCGGCGGGCACAATGCGGCGCTCGTGCTTCGCACAGCGTGACCCGGCCCCTGACCTTGTCGGACGGCTGAGCTTGTCGACGGGCAGGGCTTGCCTGGGTGTGGCGCTTTGACAGGCTCAGCGACCGCGACGACTTAGAAGGCTGGCGGCACGTTCAGCTTGGTCATGCTCTTGTCGGCGAGCATCTGCAGGGCGCGAGCGGCGATGAGGACAGGTTGTCGCGAGCACCGGCACCAGCGGGCATCCTGGGTGATGGGTTCGGGTCCTCTCGCTTAGGCTTGAGCTTGTGCCAAGGCTTGTTCGAATCGCCGGGCCAGCCTTTTTGCTGGTCGCAGCACTGCTGTCCTTTTTTGTCGCACTTCAGATCGGTGGCGCCGCTAAGCCGCTGCTGATCTTTGACCCGGGCCCGGTCATCCGTTACGGACTCCCCTTGGTCACGATGTTCGTCAACCTCGGTGTCGCGGGGACTCTGGGTGCACTCGTGCTGGCCCTCTTCGCCCTGAGCAACAAGGAGCCCGAATACGCACGGGCGTTGGATATCGCAGCGGGTTTTGCCGCGTTCTGGACAGTGGCATCCGCCGGCACGACCTTTATGACCTACCTGAGCCTGTCCAACTCAAAGATCAACTTTGATCCAGCCTCAGACTTCGGCCAGCTACTGGGTCAGTTCCTCACCACATCTCAGGTCGGGCAAGCCTGGCTCATCATTACCCTGGTCGCCGCGACGGTGACAGTGCTCTGTTTCGCGGTGCGCAACCGCACGGTGTTGTTCTTCGTCACCGCATTTGCCGCGCTCGGTTTGCTTCCGATGGCCGAACAGGGGCACTCGGCTGGTGCGAGTGGCCACGACATCGCCGTCACGTCCTTGGGACTCCACCTCCTCTTTGCCGCGGTGTGGCTGGGTGGACTGCTCACCATCGTCTTGCTTCGCAAGTCACTGGATCGAGGCCGCATCGGACCGGTGATCAGCCGTTATTCAACCTTGGCCATCATTTGCTTCATCGTTGTCGCGGCTTCGGGCTACGTGAATGCAGCGCTGCGCGTTGGCTCGTTCGGTGCGCTGCTGAAGCCGTACGGCATCCTAATTCTCATTAAAGCGTTCGCGCTCGGTGGCCTTGGATTGTTCGGGCTGGCCCAGCGCAGGTTCATGATTGCCAAGATGCAGAAGTCGGCTAATGGTGGCAATGGACCGTTCTGGTGGCTCATCGCCGCCGAGCTCGGCTTCATGGGCATCGCATCCGGTGTTGCCGCGGCCCTGGCCAGAACAGACCCGTTGGTGCCTCAGGTGCAGGTGACGTCGTCGCCGGCATACGTACTCACCGGCGAGCCGTTGCCGCCGGACCTAACGTTCACGCGCTACTTCACCGAGTGGAACTTCGACCTGCTGTGGGTGCTGATCACCGCCTTCCTCGCGTTCTTCTATCTGGCTGGAGTCTGGCGACTGCACAAGCGTGGCGACAAGTGGCCCTGGTATCGCACTGTCACCTGGCTGCTCGGTCTTGTCACGCTGTTTTACATCACCAACGGCGGCGTTAACGCGTACGAAAAGTACCTGTTTAGCGCGCACATGCTCGGCCACATGGTGCTGGGAATGCTGATTCCTCTCTTGCTCGTGCCCGCCGCACCGATCACTCTCGCACTGCGAACGATCGCCAAGCGCACCGATGGGAGTCGGGGCCCACGGGAGTGGATACTGCTCTTCGTCCACTCCAAGCCAGCGGCAATTCTCGGCAATCCGGTGGTCGCTGGAGTGCTCTTCGCGGGCTCGCTGTGGATCTTCTATTACACGCCGCTCTTCAGCTGGGCGACCACTGACCACATCGGCCACACCTTCATGATCGTGCACTTCCTGCTCGTGGGCTACCTCTTCATTCAATCCCTGATCGGCGTCGATCCCGCGCCTTACCGGGCGTCATATCCGATTCGACTCATTGTTCTGCTGGCCACCGTGGGCTTCCATGCCTGGTTCGGCGTCGGACTCATGACGGGGACAGGCCTGCTACAGGCTGGGTGGTACGGGGCAATGGGCAGAACCTGGGGTCCAAGCGCTATCGTCGACCAACAAACCGGCGGCGGAATCGCGTGGAGCTTCGGAGAGATACCCACGCTCATTCTCGCGATCATCATTGCGGTCATGTGGAGCCGCAGTGATACCAAGGAGGCGAAGCGGCTGGACCGCAAGGCGGATCGAGATGGTGACCTTGATCTGGGAGAGTACAACCGGATGCTCGCGAAGCTGGCGAATCGGCCGTAGTCCGCAGTTACTGGCTCGTGATGACCAGCTGGCCGTCGGCCTTAAAGGTGATGGCGTAGCCGACCATGAAGGGCACGTCGTCGTCGAGCGTCTTGACGGTGCCATCGAAGAGCGAGCGCACCTGCACGACAATGTGTGCGGTGCCATGAGTCTGGGGCACCTGCCAGGTGCCTTGAACCGGGCCGGGCACGATGACGACCTTGGGGTTTCGTATGATCGACCAGACCGGCGTGCCCTCGATGCGATCGGCGATCTCTTTGCCGAACGGACACCCGGTGGGAAGTAGCACCTGTTGGGTGGCGCACTTCTTCAGTTGCTCGTTCAGGCCCTTCTGGATCTGGGAGACAAAGGCCCTATTAGCCTGGATTGTGACACTGGCTTTCGTTGTGCCGCCCGCCGCGGTGATCCCCACGTAGACGGGTTTCGCAGTGAAGAGAGTGGAGTCGTTCCCTAGCGCGTAGAGGCCAGGGGTGAGCACCTGCTGAGCGGAGACGTTACCGGGTGCACTCGCGTTCAGCTGGAGGCCGTTGACCGTGAACCCCGCGTCGTTCTTTGGGGTGATGGCGAGAATACCGAGGGGGCTCGTTGCGAAGATCCACCCTGAGAAGAGACCCATCCGCGTGCCGTCGCGCTTAACCTCGAAGCTTGTTGCTCCCTTCGCCCCTCCGGCTCCGGTGCCCGTCGACATCCCGTAGCTGTAGGTCACACGGTGCACTCCACCACCCTCGTCGACATCGCTGACCAGGCGGATGTCGCGCAGTTCACCCAGCGCCCGCGAGTCGAGGAGATTGTTGCCGGCTTTCGCGCTGCCGCTCACCGCTGTCGGTCCGGCCAGCTCGAGCGCAGCGGAGACGTCGTGCCGAGAGAGTGCAGCCAGGTACGACGCGGTGAATCCGGCCGCGCTGTACAGGGTCGCGTTGAGGATGAGCACCGTTGCCGCGAAGGCCACCACGACCAGCCCCGTGAGCACCGTCCAGGTGATCGCCGCGCGGTGGTGTCTCATGCCCACATCCTAAAGTGCCCCTCACCACCCACCCTGTGCGGCACTCCTGCACAGACCGCAGGGCGATCCGTTCTTCCGCGCGGTGGCGCAGTAGATTGGAGAGTCGGTTCACCGGGTGAGAGGGTTTCTTCGTGACAGAGTTCACGCTCTCTGGCGAGCAGGCCGCCGTGTTCGACAACATCGAGACGACGCGGGACAACATCTTCGTAACCGGTCGCGCAGGTACCGGCAAGTCCACGCTGCTGAACCATCTGTCGTGGAACACCTCGAAACAGGTCGTGATCTGTGCACCCACCGGTGTCGCTGCACTGAACGTGGGTGGTCAGACCATCCACTCGCTGTTTCTTCTGCCCATCGGCGTCATTGCCGACCGTGAGATCGAGCAGAGTGCGGCGCTCCGCAAACTTCTCAACACCATCGACACGCTCGTGATTGACGAGGTGTCGATGGTCAATGCCGACCTGCTGGATGCTATCGATCGCAGTCTGCGCCAGGCCAGGCAGCGTCCGCTGGAGGCCTTCGGTGGCGTACAACTCGTGTTGTTTGGCGACCCGTATCAGCTGGCTCCCGTGCCAGGCGACGCGGATGAGCAGGCCTATTTCGCGGACCAGTACCGTTCGATGTGGTTCTTCGACGCCAAGGTGTGGCAAGAAACTGACCTGCGTATTTTTGAGCTGAGCACCATTCATCGCCAGCACGAGCAGGAATTCAAATACATGCTCAACGCTGTGCGGCACGGGCGAGTTACCGCCGAGATCGCCGAACAGTTGAACGAAACAGGTGCGCGAGAAGCGCCGCACGATGGCGTGATCACCCTGGCCACGACGAATGCCACGGTCAACCGCATCAACGCAACCGAGCTAGCGCGTCTGCCTGGTCGGGTTCTCACGGCCAAGGCCGAGATCACCGGTGAGTTTGGCGGCAGAGCCTATCCGGCGGACGAATCGCTCGAGCTCAAGGTGGGCGCGCAGGTGATGTTCCTGCGCAACGACTCTGACCAGCGCTGGGTGAACGGCAGTGTTGGCACCGTCACCAAGATCTCCACAACGGTGTTCGTGGAGATCGACGGCGAAGAGCACGAGGTTCAGCCGGCCGTGTGGGAGAAGTACAAATACAGCTACTCGACCGCGACGAAACAGCTGAAGCGCGACATCGTGGCGGAATTCACGCAGTTTCCGCTGCGGCTGGCCTGGGCGGTCACGATCCACAAGTCGCAAGGTAAGACCTACGACCGTGCGATCGTCGACCTCGGGCAGCGGTCGTTCGCACCCGGCCAGACCTACGTTGCCCTCAGCCGAATCTCCTCACTCGAGGGGTTGTACCTGACCCGCCCACTGCGTCCGAGCGACATCATTGTTGACGACAATGTGCGGCGCTTCATGTCCCTTGCGGCCGCGGTCCCGGGTATTCAGGCGTAGTCGCCTTCGGCGCAGATAGTGCAGCATTGAGCCATGGCAATTACTCCTGACGCTAAGGACTGGACCTGGGTGCTCGAGCGCCCGTGCGCGGAATGCGGGTTCGACGCTTCCGTCTTCGATGCGACAGACGTTGCGGTGCTCATCCGCAAGAATGTTGCCGCGTGGCCCGCCGTCTTGCGAAGAGCGGATGTTGCGGTGCGGCCCGATGAGAGCACCTGGTCGCCGCTTGAATACGCCGCGCACGTGCGAGACGTCTATCGATTGTTCCTCGTGCGCCTAGAGCTCATGCTCACTCAGGATGACCCCACCTACGCCAATTGGGATCAGGATGAGACCGCCATCACTGGCCGTTACAACGAGCAGGATCCCGAGGCAGTAAGCCGGGAGCTTGTCGATGCGGGTTCGGCGCTCGCCGATGCCTTTGACCTCGTGTCGGGCGAGCAGTGGCGGAGGCCCGGTCGACGCGGTGACGGCGCGAAATTCACCGTGGAGAGCTTCGCAAAGTACCTCGCGCACGATCCCCAGCACCATCTATGGGACGTTCGGCGCTAGCCCGCCCCGGCACCAGCATCACGGGATGAACCCCTCATCCGATGCTAGGAAAGAAAATTTGGGACCAGATGAGAATATTTGGCACCGGTAGACATTCCTTAGGTATGGGGCAAAAAACGCAGGGCAGTTCCGGTGACCTGCCGGACGTTCATCCTGCGGAGCGCACGGACCGTGAATTGGTGGCGGAAGCCACAACGGGCAGCACGACCGCGTTCGATGCGCTCTATCGCCGACACCTCGACCCCGTTTTCGCGTGCGCTGCGAGAATCCTTCGCAATGCCGAAGAAGTCGAGGAAGTAGTTCAAGACACTTTTCTGACCGCCTGGGAGAAAAGAGCGTCCTTCCATTTCGTCGACGAGTCTGTGCTGCCCTGGCTGCTCGTGACGTGCCGGTATAAAAGTCTCAACCGGCGGCGGAAAATCGACCGCCGCGACCATCACCATGCGTCCGCTCCGTTTGATGACGCCGTGGACGCGACGACGGATAACGGTGCTGCCGAATCCGCCGAATCCGCCGAATTGCTCGAAGCGATCGAGGCAGCGGTCTCCCGGCTTTCGGATCTCGACCGCCGGGTCTTTCAGCTGTGCTTCATCGAAGGCATGAAATATACGGATGCCGCAACGAGCCTTGGGGCCACTGACGGTTCGGTACGCAACAGACTCTCCCGACTGCGCGAACGTTTGCGCAGAGAGCTTGGCACTCTGAAGGGATCATCATGAGCATCGACCCACGTGCACTGACATTGCCCACCGAGCACACGCGCGAACGAATGATCGCCGATTTCTCCTGGCTCCGACACCGTAAGACGCGCAATCATCGCATCGCGGTGGCAGGGGTGGTGATTGCTCTGGCCCTTGGATCAACAGCGGGCGGCCTCGCGATCGCTCGTGCAACGCAGGCTGTTATCAATAATTCAGCGGAGTGTTATGCATCCGCTAGCACCAGTTCGGCGCACTTTCCCAGCGTGAACGCAGCGGGCAACCCTAATGCCAAGACAGCAATTCCGATCTCGCAACAGGTTTCCCAGGCGATTGATGCGTGTGGCGCGTCCTGGCGAATCGGTTCCTTCGAAGCTGATCAGGCCCACATTCCAGCTGGGAAGGAATTCCTTATCCCTACGCTCGTTGCCTGTCGCCTCGCAGATGGTCGTATCGGAGTCTTCCCTTCCGATGCGTCGCCCGTACAGGCGTGCGCCCGGCTGAACCTAGCGACCCCCACCAGGCGGTTGCCGTGATTGTCTCGACCCAAGGAGCGTGAAGCAATGTCTCAGAGTTTTGCCACAACAGCCTCAGCGATAACGCCCGATTCCATTGCGTTGCCGAGGACGACCAGCGTCGATATAGCTTCGTGGTCTTCGGCACCCGATCCGCAGCCCGGCACCTCGACGGAATCCGGCTCAGCTGGCTAGTCGACGAGGTGCTTCTCTAGGAAGCTTGCGGTGCGCGCGAACGCGAGGGTTGCGGCTCCGACATCCGTTTTGTCTGGGAGGGTGGCGTTGGCGAACGAATGCACGGTGCCCGGATAGCTGAATTCGGTTACCGGGGTCCCATGATCCTTGAGCCGATCGATAAATGACTCCGGGTCCTGCCCCTCGTCCCACTCGTCGATCTCAGCGAAATGCAGTTGCACCGGGCTCGGAATGACGCCGTGCTGCTCTTGGCTGAGCGTCGCGTAATAGGCGATCACGACATCCGCAACCCCGGACTGCGCGTGCAGAAGAGCTAGCCAACCGCCCATTGAGAAGCCGACCAGACCAATGCGTTGGGATCCCTCGGCGCGCGCGAGCTGCAGCACATCGTCGATTTCAGAGAGTGCTGTCGCGACATCGAGGCGTTCCATCAGTAGTTGAGCATCGCCAGCATCGTCAGTTGCAAAGCCGTCGTAGAGGTCGGGTACCACCACGCGGAAACCCCGATGGGCCAGTGCCTCCGCGTAGAACTTCAGCCAGGGTAGGCGCCCGTACCAGTCGTGTACGAGAACCACGACTGGAGCGCCCGGTTCGCCGTAACTCTCTGGCTTTCCTGGGTTGGGAATGGGTACGAGCTCGGGCATGCTGACCCTCCTCGGCCCACGGCACCCTGTGATGACGTGCAATCACCATTATCGTTCAGCCGATGCGAATCATCTTCTTGTTAACGAACTCATCTGCGCCGAAGTGGCCGAGCTCACGACCGGAGCCCGAACGCTTGATGCCACCGAAGGGGAGTTCCGGGCTGTCTGCACCGACGACGTTGATGAAGACCATGCCTGCCTCGATCTGATCGGCAACCCGCATTGCTTGTTCTGCATCCGTGGTGAAGAGGTAAGAGCCGAGGCCGAACGGGGTGTCATTGGCGAGCGTGATCGCCTCCGCCTCTGAGCTGACCTTGTAGACGGAGGCGACGGGGCCGAAGAACTCCTCGTAATAGGCATTGTTGTTCGGGGTTATTCCGGTCAGAATCGTCGCCGGGAAGTAGTTGTCCTTGCGCTCGCCGCCCGCGATCGCCTTTGCACCACCGGCGATGGCCTGATCCAGCTGCTCCTGCAAGCGATCCGTTGCAGTGGTGGAGGACAAGGGCCCAAGCACGGTGTCTGACGCCATCGGATCCCCGAAGGTAATCGCGGACATCGCCGCCGAGAACTTTTCGAGGAACGGCTCGTACAGATCCTCGATCACGATGAAACGCTTGGCAGCATTGCACGCCTGACCGTTGTTATCGACCCTGGCCGCGATCGCAGCTTCGACGGTTGCATCCAGATCATGAGTGCTGAGCAGAATGAACGGATCGGAGCCTCCGAGTTCGAGCACAACCTTTTTGAGGTGCTTACCTGCAAGCTCCGCGACGGCGGCGCCAGCCCGCTCGGATCCGGTGAGGGAGATACCCTGTACTCGCGGGTCGGCGATGATCGTGCTGAGCTGGTCGTGGGTTGCATAGAGGTTGACGTACGCCCCCTCGGGGAAACCAGCGTCGCGGAACATGGCCTCGATGGCGGCCGCAGATTCGGGGCACTGCGCCGCGTGCTTGAGCAGGATGGTGTTGCCGATAATCAGGTTCGGTCCAGCGAAGCGCGCCACCTGGTAATAGGGAAAGTTCCACGGCATGATGCCGAGCAGAACACCGAGGGAGTTGCGTCGGATCAGAGCGCTGCCCTCTCCATCGAGCAACTCGATGGGCTGATCCTTCATGATTCCGACGGCGTTGTCGGCGTAGTACTCGTAAATGGCGCCGCTGAAGTCGATCTCGCCCAAAGCCTGTTCGCGCGGTTTGCCCATTTCGCGCACGATAATGTCGGCCAAAGCTTCCCGGCGCTCGACATGGAGTTCACCGACGCGGCGGATCAGTGCCGCGCGCTCCTCGACCGTGCTCGACCGCGACCAAGCGCGGTGTGCGTGATCCGCTAGAGCAATCGCTGAGTCAAGTTCTGTGTCGCTGATCTCCGGGTAGCTCTTGACCGTCTCACCCGTTGCCGGGTTGACCACTGCAAAGTCAGTCATGGTGTTTTCCTCACTCGATTGGGCACGGCAATCTCGTGGCCAAACAGATCGGCAACGGTGCACGTTCTCACAACCCTATGTCGCGCTCACGGTGAAGGTCGAGCAATAAAGCTGCGCTATAGGATGATTTCGCGCTGAGCGGCAGTGATCGCTCGTCCGATCGTGTCTGAACGCGAGGGTTCCATGGTGAGCGAGTTGCACGGTGCTTCGAATGAGGCGGATGTTCGCGGCGTGCTTGCAGGCATCAGGGTCGCTGACTTTTCCCGAGTGCTCGCTGGCCCATACGCCACCATGATGCTGGCCGACTTCGGGGCAGATGTGATCAAGATCGAGAGCGCGCTCGGTGACGACACACGCTCCTGGGTTCCGCCGGTGGACGAGAACGGTGAATCAACGTATTTCGGGAGTGTCAACCGAAACAAGCGTTCGGTTGTCTGCGATTTGGCACTGGCATCCGGGCTCGCGGAAGCGCGTCGCCTCGCGGCGACGGCCGATGTTGTCATTGAGAACTTTCGTGACGGGGTGATGGCGAAGTTCGGGCTCGATGAGGCCACGCTGCGGGTCTCAAACCCTGGTGTTGTGTACTGCTCGATCA
>JBDTAD010000489.1:0-3817 GCA_039924815.1 Lacisediminihabitans sp. | reverse complement strand
GGCTGCGACATCCGCCGACCCCGTCTGCAGCCCGTGATCGACAATCACTGCGCCCGCGCGAACGCCCGCCCGCGCGGCCTCGAACGCCGTTGCCGCAGCGAGTGCCAGCGAGTCAGCCCCGCCGCTGAGCGCGACGAGCACGAATGCTCCGCCGAACTCTGGGCCAGTTCGTCCCGAATGGGCCAACGCGTCGACCCATTCGGCACAAACAGGCCCATTTCCCGAAACCTGCTCGTCGGGGATCGCGCCGAAGGCGGGGGCGTGGTGGGCCTCTATGGGCGGAGCCTTCGGTGCGATTCCAAACGAGACCACGGAATCCACCAGCGACGCGCGCACCGCACGTCGCACGTCCGCGATCGCGGGTGTCAGCCTGGGTCGAGTGGTCATCCAGTAACGTTATTCCAGCAAACACCAGAACAAGGAGCACCCATGGCCGCGTACGACGCCATCATCGAGATTCCCAAGGGAAGCCACAACAAGTACGAGGTCGATCACGAGACCGGACGAGTGTTCCTCGACCGGGTGCTCTTCACGAGCTTCGTCTACCCGACCGATTACGGCTTCTTCGAGAACACCCTCGGACTCGACGGTGACCCGGTCGACGTGCTTGTGCTGCTCGACTACCCGCTCTTCCCCGGCGTCGGCGTTTCGGTGCGTCCGGTCGGCGTCTTCAAGATGACGGATGACGGTGGCTCAGACGCCAAGGTCATCGCCGTGCAGGCGAAGGACCCGCGCTGGGCGTGGATCCAGGATGTCAACGACATTCCCGAATACACCCGCAAGGAGATCGAGCACTTCTTCGAGCACTACAAGGACCTTGAGCCCGGCAAGTGGGTCAAGACCGAGGGCTGGGGCGACGCAGCAGAGGCCGAGGCGATCGTGGTAGCCGGTTTCGAGAAGCTCAAGGCCGAGGGCCACTGACACTTCGCCTGTGGTGGGTGCGCAGCTCGCTGTCGCAGCTCTAACTCCGTCCACGAGATGCGCCATGACGAGCGCGATGAATCAGAGCTGAGTTAGCCGAGCCTGACCCCGCGCGCCGCCATGAAGGGCACCGGGTTGGTCGCGATGCCACCGGAGCGCGTCTCAAAATGCAGGTGGCATCCGGTGGAATTGCCGGTGCTGCCGATTCTGGCGATCTGCTGCCCTGCGGAAACGGACTGGCCGACGCTCACCAGAATTCCTCCGTCGACGATGTGACCGTAGCCGGTGGTGATCCCGTCTCCATGATCGATGCGGATGTAGTTGCCGTAGCCGCCGTACCTTCCCGCGTACGCGATTCTTCCCGCGTGCGCCGCGAAGATTGGGGAGTTACAACCACCCGCAATATCTGTGCCCTCGTGGAACGAAGAGCATCCGTTACACGGCGAGATTCGAGCCCCAAAACCACTGGAGATCGGACCTCGGGCCGGAAGAGCCCAACCCGAGCTTGTGACTCCTCCCGCCGGAGCTGTGGCGGGTGGATTTGCCGCAGCTGCAGCCTCTGCTTCTGCCTTAGCTTTCGCCGCGGCCACAGCCGCAGCGGCAACCCCAGCGTTGTAGCTCGCCTCTGTGACGGCAACGTTGCCCGCCAAGCTAGCGCGCTGCGCCTCGAGACGTGACTTGTTGGCTTCTTGGTCCTGAAGTGCGGCGTTGGCTTTGTCTGACGCGGCGTTTGCATCGTTGAGAGCAGTCTGCGCATCGTCCGCAAGGGTCTTGAGTCTGTCTTTGGCAACGGTCGCCTGGTTACCCATTGAACGGGCGATGTTCTCGTCCAGAGTGGCTTTCTCGTAGATCGCCGCTGATCTGTCTTTGACGACGCTCGCAAGCCCGAGCTGGGACAGCAGGTTCTTCGCGTCGTCTCCGCTAAAGAAGAGGCTCGTGCTCAGGTCTCCGCCACCGCCGACCCTGGCGAGTTGGGCGGCAAGCTGGCCAGCGTACTGCTTTGAGGTTTTCGCCTTCTCCTTGGCGACATCCGCCTGCTTCGTGAGCTCGTCGGCCTTATTCGCCGCATTGTCCAGTCTTTGCTGCGCGGCCTGGAATTCTGAACCCTTCTGGTTGGCAAGGTTCTGTGCCGTGGTCACAGCGCTGTCCAGGGAGGAGAGCAGTGAGTCGAGGCGCGTGATTTCGGCCTGCTTGGCCGTGACGCTGTTGCGTGCGGCCTGCACGTCTCCCCAGCTTGGGTACCCGGCAGCATAGGCAGGATCTGCGGCTTGGCCCACGACGGTGCCGGCAATCAGAAGAGACAACACACCAACCGCAGCGAAGAGTCTGCGAAGACGCACGGCTCTGCGACCGGTCGGCGCAAATGCGCCCTGGATAAGTTCGTTGTTCATGCTCCCCCAAAACATCACAGTGCTCTCGAATCACTCCAGTAACACTGTTAACATCTGCCACGATAACCGGCGCGCGCCAAAATGGCCAGTCCCCCCGGGAAATATCCCTCGGTACTGACTATCGGATGACCGTACCCAACCCGTTAGTTGGCGAGCTCAATACCTTGCGAGCGCAGGTACGACACGGGATCGCGCGCGACGTCATTAAGGCGCACTTCGAAGTGCAGGTGGCATCCGGTGGAGTGTCCGGTGCTTCCGACTCGCGCGATCTGCTGCCCGACCCCAACCTGATCTCCGGTGTGCACCAGGGTTCCACCGTTGACGATGTGCCCGTAAGCGGTGGAGATGCCGGTGCCGTCATCGTTGCCGATCTGAACAAAGTTGCCGTAGCCGCCGAGCGGGCCGGCGTAAATCACGGTGCCGCTGTGTGCCGCGAAGATCGGGGAGTTGCAGCCAGCAGCGAGGTCAGTGCCTTCGTGGAATGACGAGCATCCCGCGCAGGGTGAGATTCGTCTACCGAACGGACTGCTGATGTGGCCTCCGGCTGGGCGCGCCCAGCCGGAGGCGCTGATCTGCCCTGCGCCGAGCCCTGCCCCTGCGCCCCACTGCGCCTGCACACCCGCGACGTACTCCGACTCCGCATGGATGCGGTCTGACTGAAGTGTGGCGAGTTGCGCATCGAGTCTGGCCTTGTTGGCCTGTTGCTCTGCGAGTGCCGCCGTAGCCGCGTCAGCTGCGGCCTGCGCGGCCTCCTGCGCCGCCTGAGCCTCATCGGCGAGGGTCTGCAGGGCATTCTTCGCGACGTTTGCCTGATCGGTCAACGACTGCGAGGTGTTCTGGTCCTGAACTGCCTTGCTGTAGAGGCCCTGAGACTGATCAGCGACCTTGCTGGCCAGGCCAAGCTGCGAGAGCAGGTTCTCAGCGTCATCTCCGCTGAAGAGGAGTGTGGCCGTGAGGTCTCCCCCACCGGATCGAGACAGCTGGGATGCGAGCTGACCGGCGCGCATCTTGGATTTCGCGGCCTGGGCCTGGGCCTCATCCGCTTGCTTCTTCAGTTCTTCTGCTTTGCGCGAGGCGTCATCGAACTTCTGCCGAGCTTGAAAATACACCTCGCCTTTTGCCTCGGCGTCAGCCTGGGTGGATGTCACTGCCGCTTCGAGCCCCGAAAGCATCGCCTGCACCCTGGCGACTTCTGCCGTTTTGGCTGCCTCATTGCTGCGGGCGGCGAGCACGTCGCTCCAACTGGGATAGTCGGTGGCCCAGGCAGCGGGGGCGGCAATCACGCCAGCGGTTGCGAGCATTCCGATGATCGCGAGTGTGGCAAGCAGGCGCCTCGAGAGCGCTCCGCTTGCACGGGCGTGGCCAGACAGGTTCTTCATCGTTCCCCAAACCCGGTGCCGTTCGACGCCGGCCGATCGCAGCAATAACTCGGTCCAGTACCGCAGAGCTAACGACGCGCGTGCACAATGCTCGGCATCGCAAGCTTCAACGACCAGTTGAACCTA
>JBDTAD010000488.1:0-9328 GCA_039924815.1 Lacisediminihabitans sp. | reverse complement strand
GGTGCTTCGAGACGGTGACGCGCTCGTCGCCCGCACCTCCCTTGGACGCAGCACCCGAGTGGTCATTGCCGGTCACATCGACACGGTTCCGCTGAACAATAATCTTCCGACGAGGTACGAGACGATCGACGGCGCTGAGTACCTCTGGGGTCGGGGAACGGTCGACATGAAAGCGGGAGTGGCCGTGCAACTCAAGCTCGCGGTGGAGCTCACAGAACCCCTCGTGGACGTGACCTGGATCTGGTATGACCACGAGGAGGTGTCCTCAGAGTTAAACGGACTCGGCAGGCTCGCGGCTCATCATCCGGAACTCTTCGCGGGAGACTTTGCCATTCTCGGCGAGCCCACCAACTCCACGGTCGAGGGCGGCTGCAACGGCACCGCCCGGATCGAACTGCGCACGGTGGGGGTGCGCGCACACTCTGCACGGGCCTGGGTTGGTCACAACGCTATCCACGACGCCGCGCCGATTCTCGCCGCGCTGGCGGCGTACGAGCCTCGTGCGGTCGAGGTGGATGGCCTGCTGTATCGCGAGGGCCTCAACGCGGTTGGCATCAAGGGCGGCGTCGCGGGCAACGTTATCCCCGACGAGTGCGTTGTTACGGTCAACTACCGCTTCGCTCCGAGTCGCAGCGGCGAGGAGGCCATCGCCCACCTTCGCGAAGTCTTCGCTGGCTTCGAGTTGGCCGTCACGGATCTGGCCGAGGGAGCTCGCCCCGGTCTCGATGCGCCGATCGCGCAGAACTTCCTCGCGGCGGTTGGCGGAGCACCATCGCCCAAGTACGGCTGGACGGATGTCGCCCGCTTTTCCGCTCTCGGAGTTCCGGCGGTCAATTACGGCCCTGGCGATCCGCTGAAGGCACACGCGGACGACGAGCGAGTTCCCCTCGACCAGATCAGCGAGTGCGAGCGCGGTTTGCGCCAGTGGTTGAGCGCGTGAACTGAGTTAGCTTCGAACCCGCTCCGCGACCTGGTACCCGTCGCGTGAATACACCAGACGGTAGTGGGTTCCGTGGGAGCTCTGCTCGGCGTAGGCCGCGGCGTCCGCGGGCGGAGTGCCGCCCCACGAACCGCTGTTGCGGTCGAGGATGAAATAGTCCGTGGCGGGATTGCCCGAGTTTCCGAGCCAGTACACCGTGTCGCGGCTCGACAGGTATGCGAGGTAGGTGAGGTCGCTCGCAACACTGACGTCGCTCGGTATAACGGCCATCGCTGCGACCGCCCCGGCTGGCGCCTGCGCATAAGACGATGGTCGCACGAGCTCGGCCAGTGGCTGTTGCGGCAGCATCACCAGCGCAAACGCCACGCTGACGGGCACCACTATCCGGCCGTACACCCGCAGCCATGACCGCCTCGAGCGCCTGGCGAGGAGCATCGCATCGATGAGGGCAACGAACATGATGGGCATGAGCACAGCGCTGTAGTGCCAGCTTGGACCCCAGTACGCCTCGTTGTCTGCGAGAAATCGCCACGCCAACGTCGGCAACACGGCGAGTGAGATCGGCGACCGGAAGGCGAGCGCGGCTGTCGCGAGCGTGAGCAGGATGATCGTTTCAAACTTTTGGGTCGTGACCAGCGACGCTAGCGTGTCACCCAAGTGCAGCAGCGAGCCGCCCACATTGGAGCTACCCCCGTAGTCCCAGGTTCCGTGCGGATTCAACAGCGGCAGGATGACCAGGGTCGTCGCCGCAAACCAGAACACTCCCCAAGCGCACAGAGCGGCTCCGAGGTGGCGTGCGCCGCGCAGTAACAACACGATGCCGATGACGAGCACGGTGAGACCGAGGTCTTCCTTCACGAAGACGAGCGGAGCTGCCCACAGTGCAGCAGCCAGCCAGCGGCTGCGCACCACCGCAGCAAGGGAGAAGGCCAGTAGCGGCACGGCCAGCGCTATCTCGTGAAACTGCGACGCGACGGCGTTGTCGATGCCCCAGCTGACCGCGTAGGCAAAGCCGATCGCGAGACCCGTCACGCGTCCAAACTTTTCCGCTCCAAGCCGGGTGATGACGAAGGCTGACACGGCGACCAGAGCTGCCTGCAACACCAGCAGGGTGAGCCCGGAGGGGAACGCTGCATAAAACGGCGCCAATATGACGAGCAGCGGATGAAAATGGTCGCCGAGAAGGTTGAAGCCGGCTCCCTTGATCGGAACGATCGGTGCCTGTAGCGAGGCGTAATCCCGCAGCAACTGGGTAAAGATGCCTAGGTCCCAGGACGGAACGGACATCCGCCGCCACTGGAGGCATCCGTAGAGCGTGTACGCGGCAAAGCTGAGGAGCGACACGATTAGTGCCGGCCAAGCGGCCACGCCCGCGCGCAGCCACCGTGCAATCATCTGGACAGGATACTGTCTTGTCGTGGCGAAGAATGCGGGGCAGGCTGCGGGCCCACGCATCCGATCACGACAGCGGAGGCAGCACCGGCGCTGGCTGCTTGTGCGCTATCGCCTCACCCCGTGGTGGTTGAGAGTCACCGTGGTGTGGGTGCTGTCGCGCATTGTCACGACCGGGATGATGCTGGTGTTCGCCCGTTGGCAGGGCCAGACCGCGTGGGCCGGGCCGCATCCGAGCTACCTGCAATTCGCCCAATTCTGGGACAGCGGCTGGTATCGCACGATCGCCACGACCGGATATCCGAGCGTGCTTCCCACGGCCGATGGGCATGTGCTCGCGAACGCCTGGGCCTTCATGCCTGGATACCCAACAGTGGTGCGGGTGCTCATGGACGTCACCGCGCTGCCGTGGGAGCCAGTATCGGTCTTTGTCTCTCTCGTATTTTCACTGGCCGGTGCTCTCGCGTTCTTTCGGCTCATGCGGTTGGTGCTGCCGGCATCCGCTGCCCTCTTCTCGGTGGTGTTGCTCTGCGTCGCACCGCTGTCGCCGATCATGCAGGTGTCCTACGCGGAATCGATGGCGGCATTCCTGCTCACTGTGACGCTGTACCTCCTCATGACACGGCGATACTTCTGGATGCTGCCGGTGGTCGCTGTGCTCGCGCTCACCAGACCTCTGGCGCTAGCGCTCGCCCTCGCCCTCGTGTTGCACCTCGGCTACCGCTGGATCCGGCGGGACCGAATGCCGTTCCCACTACGAGAACGCCTCGGCGCGATCGCTGCCGCGGTGTTCAGCGGGATCATGGGGTTGGCCTGGCCAGCAATCGCCTGGGCCGTGACGGGGGTGCCTTCGGCGTACACAGAGACGGAACTCGCCTGGCGAGCGCCCTACATCGGCTACGGCCAGCTCGTACCGTTCAGCGCGTGGATTCAGGGTGCGGGCTTCTGGATGCCCGGAGCACTCGGCATTGTCACGCTCGTGCTCATCCTCGCGCTGTTCATAACCCTGCTGTTATTCCCCGCTGTTCGCCGCCTCGGTGCGGACCTGGTGCTCTGGGTGGTCAGCTACAGCCTGTACCTCCTCGCCGTGTTCTTTCCGCAATCGAGCGTCTTCCGCTTGCTCATGCCCATGAACCCACTGCTGGGGGCTATGGCACAACCGCGATCCCGCCTGTACCGGATTCTCCTGGTGGGCGTCTTTCTTGCCGGACAGTGGGGTTGGATCTACATTTGCTGGTGGTCAAACGGCTACGACTGGAGTCCGCCATAACGGCAGCATTTGGCACGAATATACCCCCGCGTGACGCCCCCGTTTTCGGGATCGCGGAGAAGTGCGAGATAATGAAGTACATTCCACGAAAGGGGACCAGACATGGCAGCCATGAAACCGAGGACCGGCGACGGGCCAATGGAGGCTGTTAAGGAGGGTCGTCTCATCATCGTGCGCGTACCGCTCGAAGGTGGCGGTCGTCTTGTTGTGTCAGTGAATGACGCAGAGGCGAAAGAGCTGCATGACGCGCTCGCTGGAGTTGTCGCCTTAGCGAAGTAGTAACTACTGCGCGACTCGGCTGCGTGCGAGCGTCGCCGCCACGTTGACGCTTGGTTTAGCCGAGCTTTGTGATGTGCAGTAGCCCATCGCCCACAGGCGACAGCGCACTGATGACGGCCTCGGAATCACCGATCTCGCTGAGAAGTGTGCGGAACCCAGAGACGATGTCGTCGCGCTGTGCTGGGTCGGCTACGCGTCCACGCCAGAGGGCGTGAGTGACCAACACCGTTCCGCCGGTGCGAACGAGGCGCAGACCGTGCTCGACGTACTCGATCACCGACTGTGGGTCGGCATCCACCAAGACGACGTCGTAAGACTGCTCGTTCATGCGCGGGAGCACCTCGCGTGCTCGACCCGTAATGAGACGGATGCGGTTGGCGGGCAGCCCTGCCTCGAGGAAGGCTTTCTTGGCGGTCTGCTGGTAGTCCGTCTCACTGTCGATCGACGTGAGCGTTGCAGCCGGGGCGCCGGTCAACAGCCACAGGCCACTGACACCCACTCCCGTGCCAATCTCGATGATGTTACTCGCAGAGCTCGCCGCAGCGACCACCGCCAGCTGCGCGCCGGTCGCAGGGGTGATGGGCTCAACGCCGAGTTCGAGCGAGTGGCGGCGCAGCGCGGCGATGTCATCGCGCTCGCTGCCGAATTCCTCGACGAATCTCCAGTTGGAATCTTTGTCAGACACAGTGGTTCTCCTCGCCATTAGCGTAGGGCCGTAGCGTTGTGGCTTCGGGCTGGCGCGCCGCATTAGGGTTCGCTGTAAGTGGATAGCGAAGCTTCAAGAACCGGTTAGTCTGGACGAATGTTCGGCCTGACCTTCGACAAGCTGCTGGTGATTGCGGTGATCGCTGTCTTCTTGCTGGGGCCGGAGCGACTGCCGGGCTATGCGGCTCAGCTCGCTCGGCTGGTCAAGAGCTTGCGCAAGATGGCGGATGGGGCGAAGGATCGCCTGCGCGACGAGATGGGGCCGGACTTCGACGACGTCGACTGGCAGAAGCTTGATCCGCGCCAGTACGACCCGCGTCGCATCATTCGCGAGGCGCTCACCGACGATTTCTTTGAGCCGGTCGTCGCGACAGCCGCAGCGGAGTCTGCCTACGCGAAGCGCAAGAGTGCCTTCGATGATGGCCTGCCCGCGCCATTCGACGACGAAGCCACCTAACCTTCCAGCGCACCCAGCTCCGCGGCTATTTCCTGTGAATGCCCTTCAGAATGCGCAGCAGGAGCAGCATGGGGCCGACCATTTTCTTAAATTCCTTGCCGGTGCGCGGGAGGGTGAGTATCCCCGTGGCCTCCGCCACCGTGCGCGCTTCGACGAAGCGCAGGAGGCCGACGCGGCCGTTGCGTCGTCCGAGTCCTGACTGCTTCATGCCGCCCATGGGCGCATCCACCGAAGAGAAACTTGCCCGATAGCCCTCATTGATGTTCACGCTGCCAGCGTCAATGGCGCTCGCAAACTCTCGTCCCCGGTATCTGGATCCGCTGAAGAGCGAAGCGTTGAGCCCGTAGGGTGAGGCGTTTGCCGCAATGATCGCCTCATCCACAGATTCGACGACGGTGATCGATACGACCGGGCCGAAAGTTTCTCCCGCAACGCAGGCCATGTCATCCGTCACGTTCGTGAGCACCGTCGGTTCGTAGAAGAGCGGACCAAGTTCCGGTCTGGCGCGGCCTCCGGTGAGCACTATGGCACCCTTCGCCACCGCGTCGTCGACGTGAGCCTGCACGCGCTCGAGTTGAGAGCGAAGGGTGAGGGATCCGACATCCGTCGAATAGTCGAACGCTGCGCCCTGCACGAGGGCGGCTGTGCGCGAGACGAATTCGGTGATGAAATCGTCGGCTACCGCTCGATGCACGTAGATGCGCTCGATCGAGACGCAGAGTTGCCCCAGCGAGGCGAAGCAGGAGTAGACCGCTCCTGCCGCGGCCTGCTTGGCGTTCACGTCATCGAGAACGATGAGCGGATTCTTGCCGCCGAGCTCAAGTGACGCTCCGATGAGTGCGTTGGCTGCTTGGGCTGCGACGACGCGCCCGGTGGCAGTGGATCCCGTGAAGCAGACGTAGTTGCTTGCCGCGATGACCGCTCCGCCAATCTCGGGACCGTCGCCGGCGACAACCGCCCACATCTCCTGCGGCAGTCCGGCGTCTATAAATGCGCGCCTGGTTGCGAGGATGCTGAGCGCGCCCTGGTTGTCGGCCTTGTGCACTACGGCGTTCCCCGCGGCGAGGGCGGGGATGACATCCATCAGCGCGAGGCTGAGCGGGTAGTTCCACGGGGTGATGACGGAAACGACACCCTTGGGACTATATTCGACTCTCGTCGACAGCACGAGCGGAATTCCTGCCCTGCGGCGTCGGGTGCGCAGTGTTGAGCGAGCGGAGAGCGCGTAGTATCTCGTGACGCTGGCGCCCATGAAGATCTCTTCGAACGCCTGGCCGCGGGTCTTCCCCGTCTCGGTCTGCACTGCATCCAGCAGCAGCTCACGCCGTTCCAACAGCAGATCGTGTGCCCTCAGGAGTACCCGACGCCGGTCTGCCCAGCCTCTCTCCTGCCAGGCCAGTTGCGCCACTTGGGCGCGGGCAGCGGCATCCTGCACATCGGAGACTGTGCTGAGCGGCAACTCGTGCAGCAACTCGCCACTGAACGGGGCAAAGACGGAGGCACTCGACGCACGCGAAGAGTGCAGGTCGCGGTCGAGATCGTCGATGACCGAACGTTGCAGTGGGGCACCAGGCATGGCTCATTGTAGGCCGGGCTACCGGGGAGCCAAGTGAGTGTGAGCGGCAGGTTAGCTTAGAGGCACGCCGTGCTCGCGCTACACTCTCGAAATGGTCGCACTGGAGCGCACATCGTCGCGCGCAGCCTTGTCTCGCAGAACCGTTGCCGGGTACGCTATCGGCTCGCTTGGCACGGGAGGTTTCTCCACCCTGCCCGGGCTCGTGCTGGTGTACTACCTCACAGACACCCTGGGTGTTGCTGCGCTGCTGGCGGGTGCGCTCGTCACGGTTGCCAAGATCTGGGACGTGATCATCGATCCGGTGATTGGCGCTCGCAGTGACCGCAGTCTTGCCGTCACGGGGTCGCGCAGGCATTTCATGATTCTTGGCGCGCTCACGCTGCCGGTGTTCTTCATCTTGACTTTCGCCGTGCCGACCGGACTGCCGTCGCTCGTTTCTGGACTCTGGGTACTGGTTGCCTTTATGCTGACAGCGACGTCGTTCAGCCTGTTTCAGGTTCCGTACATCGCACTGCCCGCAGAACTCGTGAGCGATTACGACCAGCGCACGAGGCTACTGTCCTGGCGGGTCGTAGTGCTCACTTTCGCCATCCTGTTGTTCGGGGCGGGTGGTCCGGCCCTGAGGGATCTCAGCGAGGGCTATTTCAAGTACTTGGTCATGGCTATCGTCGCGGGTCTGGTGATCGGGATTGGGCTACTCATCTCGAGCTTCGTCGCCGAGAAGAACGTGAACTTTGCGGATGCTCCCCGGCATTCGGTTCGAGAGAACTATGCCGCGGGCGTTCGCACCCTGCGCCGCAGCCGTGCCTTCCGCGCTCTGCTCCTCACCTTCCTGTTGCAGGGACTCGCGACCGGGCTCATGCTCGCGGGCGCTCAGTACGTAGCGACCTGGGTTCTCAAGAGCGAGGGTGCGGTGACCCTCCTCTTCATCGCGTTAATTGCTCCCGCCCTCATCGCTGCACCTCTCTGGGGCGTCCTTGCGAAGCGGATCGGTAAAGAACGCGGCTTTGTCTGGGCGAGCATGTTGTTTGGCATCGCAGCACTCAGCATGCTGCTGTTGGTCTGGTACCCCGGATCCTGGGTCTACATTCCGGTCGCACTCGCCGGAGCAGGCTACGCGGGAATGCAGTCGCTGCCGATGGCGATGCTTCCCGACGTGATCTCGCACGACGCTGCGACCCACGGCGATGGCCAGGCAGGTGCCTTCGGTGGTGTGTGGACGGCGGGGGAGACCGCGGGCATGGCGCTCGGGGCGAGCGTGCTCACGATCGTGCTGGCGGCATCCGGCTACGTCGCGGGTATTGCCGGCTCGGTCACGCATCAGCCGGACTCCGCGATCACGGGCATCGTGGTGAGCTTCAGCATCGTACCCGCCGTGATCATCGGCTTTAGTCTGTGGTCCTTCGCACGCTACCCACTGCGAAAGACCGATATCGAAGCTGCAGAGGTGGCGGCATGACCTCGTTCTTAGAGCAGCCCTCGGAGATTCTTGCCAGACTGACCGAGCTGAGAGAGGCGGATGCCCCCACTCACGGTGGCCACGTGCTCTCCTACGTGTATGACTCCGGCCTGGACGAGCTCGACGAACTGGCGGCTTCCGCCATCCGGATGGTGCAGCCGGTGAACGGACTGGACCCCACCACCTTCACCTCGGTTGCGGTGATGGAGCGGGAGGTGCTTGGCTTCGCGCGGAACATGCTGCACGGCTCAAGCGTCGGTGCGGATGCCGTCGTTGGCACCGTGACGACCGGCGGCACCGAAAGCTGCCTGCTCGCGGTGAAGACTGCTCGGGATAACTGGCGTTCGGCGCATCCGTCCAGCGGGCGACCGCGGCTGCTCGCACCCGTCACGGTGCACGCTGCCTTTCAGAAAGCTGCGCACTACTTTGACCTGCAGCTCGACCTTGTTCCCGTTGACCAGGATGGCACTCTGCCAGCGGCGCGCCTTCTCGAGCGACTTGGCTCCGACGTTGGACTCGTGGTGGTGTCTGCGCCGTCCTATCCGTTCGCTGCGCTCGACCCCATTGAGGCGGTTGCCACCGCATGCCTTGTCGCCGGTATCGACTGCCACGTGGACGCCTGCATCGGCGGATGGGTGCTGCCGTTCTGGAGCGGGCTCCCAGCATGGGACTTCCGGGTGGCTGGAGTGACCAGCATCAGCGCCGACCTGCACAAGTTTGGCTACGCGCCGAAGGGCGCATCCGTTCTGCTGCAGCGTGGCCGTGATCGGCAGCGAACTCAGTATTTCGCGACCACACGCTGGCCGGGGTATCCGGTGGTGAACCCGACTATTCTCGGTTCGAAGTCGGCTGGTGCGCTCGCCGCGGGCTGGGCGATCATCCACGCGCTCGGCGCCCCGGGGTTCGCCGCGCTCGCCGAATCGTGCGAGCGGTCGACTGCGGCGCTGGTCCAGCTGGTCGAGACTATCCCAGGCCTGCGCGTCGTCGGCCATCCGGTTGGCCCGCTCCTCGCCGTTGCCATCGACGATTCCGTACCCCCTGCCGAGCGCGTCGATCCGCACCACTGGGCGGATCAGGCGCGCTCCCATGGTTGGCTGTTGCAGCAGCAACCGGGGCTCACCCAGCCCGACGGCACGCGCCTACCGCGCACCACTCACCTCACCGTCACCCCGGTGACCGAGGGCGTGCTCGGTGAGCTCTCGGCTGCACTTGTGCGAGCCGCGAATGAGGTGCGCGGGATTCCGTCGGTG
>JBDTAD010000487.1:0-1645 GCA_039924815.1 Lacisediminihabitans sp. | reverse complement strand
AGCGTCGGCGGAGGCTCGGGAGCAGCAGTGCCTCGCCCGGCTAGAAGCACTCGCGCTAGCTTCGGCCGATCGCTCTCACCAGGATCAGGCGAGTGCCGACCACATCGACCACCGCGAGATCGCGTGGCGTTCCATGGCCGCCGAGATCGCGGTGGCGACCAGGCAGGCCGATCGAACGGTGCAGTCTATGATGGGCCGGGCATCCGCGCTCGTGCACGATCTTCCCGCCGTGCTTGACGCCCTCGGATGCGGTCGGATCTCCTTCGGTCACGCCCGCGTCATCCTGGAACACGCCATCGGCATTGAGCGCGATGCCTTCGACGAATACCAGCGGATCACGTTGGACCGGGCCGAGACCACAACGCCCGGCAAACTTGCGGCGACTGCAAAACTCGCCGCGGATCGCCTTCGGGCGGAGACCTTCGAGGAGCGGCACGCGCGAGCACGCGAAGCACGAAACATATCGATCCGAGACCTCGACAACGGGATGTCCGAACTGCTCCATGTGCTGCCCACGCCCTTCGCTGCAGCCATTTTTGATCGCCTCACGCGGCAGTCGAAAGCCGTCGCCGCGACCGGCGATCCGCGCACCCGCGACCAGCTTCGCTCGGACCTCGCGACCGACCTCCTGCTCACCGGTGAACCCGCCGACGGCGACGATGCTCCGCACACTGCGGCCGAGGGAATTCGAGCTGAGGTCTCGATTGTGATTCCCGCGCTCACCCTGCTCGGCCAGAGCAACGAGCCGGCGACGCTCGCCGGGCGTGGCCCCATCGATCTCGACACGGCCTGTCAGCTGGCGGGAGTAACGCCCGAACTGGTTCGCGTGCTCACCCACCCGGTCACCGGAGTGGTCATCGCCGCCGACACCTACCGACCAACCGCGAGCCTGCGCCGATACCTGGCGGCACGGGACCGCCACTGCCAGTTTCCGACCTGCAACCGAGATGCCCGATGGTGCGATATCGACCACACCCTTGCTTGGGAACACGGCGGGAAGACTACGCCGGAGAACCTTGCCCACCTGTGTCGAGGGCATCACACGATCAAACATCACGGCGGCTGGAAAGTCAGACAGACAAGCCCTGGCGTGCTCGAGTGGACCAGTCCCCTAGGCACGCTCGTCGCGAGCGACGGGAGGGTGGGATCTTCACCGCCGGGGCCGCGATTCGAGCATGAACCGCCGCCCTTCTAATCAGAAGCGCCACGGACGCTGCTGAAAGCACCCAAGATCTGAACTCCACAGCCACCACTGCGGCTCATGGGCAACGTCGTGTGCGATCAGGAGCCTATCTAAGCCGCGCGAGTTGCGGGCGAGGACTCAAGAGTGAGCGCTGGGTCGCGCAGCACTACGTCCCCGAGCACCTCGTCGATCTTTTTCATGAGCTCGACGGGGATGCTCACGTCGGAGGCGACGACATTCTCTTTAACCTGCTCTGGACGTGAAGCGCCGATGATGGCGGATGCGACGTTCTCGTTTTGGAGAACCCAGGCGACGGCGAGCTGCGCTGGAGAGAGGTTCAACTCGGCCGCAATCTGCGTGAGGTTTTGCACGCGGGTCAGGATGTCATCCTGCATCCAGCGAGAAATCATCTGGGCGCCACCCTTATCGTCGGTGGCCCGCGAACCTTCGGGCATCGGTGCT
>JBDTAD010000486.1:0-2504 GCA_039924815.1 Lacisediminihabitans sp. | reverse complement strand
GACCTCGGCATCCGTGAAGTGGCCCACCTGAGCCTTGTCGGTGGAGACGAGCCCGCGCAGTGCCGGCGCGATTGCAGCAGCCTTCGCCCTGCGCTCCGGCTCGGTCAACGGGTTGTAACCATCAAGGACGGTTCCGAAGGGATCCTTGCGGCCATGCTCCTCTATATAGGCCTCAGCGGTCTCGATGATCCACAAGCTGTTCGCCTCGGCCTCGTCAGAAGTTGAGCCCCACGCGGTGATTCCGTGCCCACCGAGAATGCAGCCGATCGCGGCAGGATTATCCCGCTTGATCGCAGCGATGTCTTCGCCGAGTTGCCAACCCGGACGTCGCCAGGGCACCCAGACGACCTTTTCGCCGAAGGCCTTGGCTGTGAGCGCTTCGCCGTCGACGGCGGTCGCAAAGGCGATGCCTGAATCCGGATGCAGGTGATCGACGTGCGACGCATCCACCAGAGCGTGCATGGCGGTATCGATCGACGGCGCGGCTCCGCCCTTGCCGTGCAGCACGTACTCGAACGCCGCGACCATCTCGTCTTCGCGGTCGACCCCCGGGTACACCTTGGAGAGTGCGCGCAGTCGGTCGAGCCGGAGCACGGCCAGACCTGATTCCTTGAGGGTTCCGAGGTCTCCACCGGAGCCCTTCACCCAGAGCAGCTCCACAGGCTCGCCCGTGGCCGGGTCAATGTCGGTGCCCTTGGCGGAGGTATTGCCGCCGGCATAGTTCGTGTTGCGAGGGTTCGCGCCGAGGTGATTGCTGCGCGCGATGAGCTCAGCGGCGGTGGGGTTGGTCATGCTTACGCCCCCCAACTGGCCTGGGTGCCGCCGACGCGGTCCGCCGCGATCTGCTCGCGATATCCGCTGGCGTTGTAGGCAGCGATCGGATCGCGCGGAAGACCGCGAGATTCGCGCCAGTCTGCGAGCATCGGGCGAACATCCGTGTAGAAAGCGTCCATCAGGATGCCGTTGGCAGCAAGCACGTCGCCGGCGGCCTGAGCCGCGGCGAGGGCTTCGGTGTCCATGAGCAACGCCCGGGCGGTCATCTCCTGCACGTTGAGCACAGAGCGAATCTGCCCCGGAATCTTCTCTTCGATGTTGTGGCACTGGTCGAGCATGAAGGCGACCCCGGATGAGGCACCGTAGCCGCCACCGCGGATGACCTCGTACAGAATGCGGAACAGCTGGAACGGATCCGCCGCGCCGACTATCAGGTCATCGTCCGCGTAGAAGCGCGAGTTGAAGTCGAACGAGCCGAGCTTTCCGAGCCGCAGCAGCTGGGCCACGATGAACTCGATGTTGGTTCCCGGTGCGTGGTGGCCGGTGTCAAGGCAGACCATGGCACGCTCGCCGAGCGCGGATACCTGAGCATATGAAGTGCCCCAGTCCGGAACATCCGTGTGGTAAAAAGCGGGCTCGAAGAACTTGTACTCGAGCACGAGGCGCTGGTCAGTGCCGATGCGCTCGTAGATCTTCGCGAGCGAGTCCGCGAGGCGATCCTGGCGGGCACGGATGTCATCCTGCCCCGGGTAGTTCGTGCCGTCGGCAAGCCAGATCTTCAGATCGCGCGATCCGGTCGCGTTCATCACGTCGATGCACTCGAAGTGGTGGTCGATCGCCTTCTGGCGGATGCGCGGATCGGAGTGCGTGACGCTGCCGAGCTTGTAGTCGTCGTCCTGGAAGGTGTTCGAGTTGATGGTGCCGAGAGCGACGCCGTGGTCTGCGGCGAAACTGCCGAGGGCGGCGTAGTCGTCGACCTTGTCCCACGGGATGTGCAGGGCCACCGTCGGGGCAAGGCCGGTGACCTTGTGCACCTGTGCGGCATCCGCGATCTTCTCCTCGGGGGTGCGAGGGCCACCGGGCTGGCTGAACACCTTGAAGCGCGTGCCCGAGTTGCCGAACGCCCAGGAGGGCAGTTCGATGGCCTGCTCTGCGAGCAGCGGGGCGATCGAGTCGAAGGTGGTCATGGTGTTGTCCTGTTCTGTGTGGTGCTGCCGAGGTCGCTGCTGGCGGATGTCGCTGCTAGCTGCTCCTCGAGGTTGAAAATTTCGTCGAGAACGAGAAAGCCGGTGTCTGGCGCCTGGTCGCCGAGGTCTTCGAAGAACTCGGCCATGTCGGCCTGCCAGCGCGCGTTGACTTCGGTGCCGGCCATGCCCGCTTGCGCAGCCTTGAGCGAAGGAGTCTCGAAGTATCCGATGAGCAGACCGTCTGGCCGCAGAAAGATCGAATAGTTGTGCCATCCGGTGGAGGCGAGGGCGTGCAGCATGTCTGGCCAGACGGCGGCATGACGCTCGCGATATTCGGCGATGCGCTCGGGCTTCACCTGCAGTTGGAAGCAGACCCTCTGCATTTCGCTCTCCTCTCCTCGCTCACGAGTGGCTAAGTTTGTGGTGCCCGGGCCAGCAGCTATTACCTGCTGGCCCGGGGTTGTGCTGTATTGCGGTGAAACGGTCTAGAAGTTGAACTTCGAGATGTTGTCCTTCGTGAAGGTGTACGGGTCGCCGAGAAGA
>JBDTAD010000485.1:0-2220 GCA_039924815.1 Lacisediminihabitans sp. | reverse complement strand
TTTACCAAGGCACGGCCCGTGGTGTTCATCCCGATCCTGGTGATCGGGGTCGGTATCGTGGTCGCCATTCGGTCGGGTCTCTTTAAAGGAGCCGAGAGCGGCGTTATGAGTTGGGTGTCTAGTCCCGCCAGCCTCATCCTTCTGCTGGTGGCAGGCATTGCGCTCGTCGTACTTTCCGTTTTACTCTCCCTCGCTCGCTATAAGCGTCGCGAGTTGTGACGCGAGCACCGCGAGCACCGCGAAAGGCTGGAGTTACTTCTTGCCCTGGGCAGCCACTGCTGCGGCACCGGCAGCAGCGGCCTCGGGGTCGAGGTAGGCGCCGGGCTTCACCGGCATAAAGTCATCGCCGAGTTCGTAGACCAGCGGGATGCCGGTGGGAACGTTGAGTTCGGCGATGTCGGCATCCGAAATTCCATCGAGGTGCTTGATCAGTGCCCGCAGCGAGTTGCCGTGCGCGGTGACGAGCACGGTCTTGCCCGCGGCGAGATCCTTAGTGATGTCTGACTCCCAGTAGGGCAGCATCCGCTCGACGACATCCTTGAGGCACTCGGTGCGCGGCAGGTCGGCCCCGAGGCCGGCGTAACGCACATCGCGCGCCTGGCTGAACTCGCTGTCATCCGCGAGCTCGGGCGGCGGAACATCGTAGGAACGGCGCCAGGTCTGGAACTGTTCTGGCCCGAACTCCGCGAGCGTCTGCGCCTTGTCCTTGCCCTGCAGCGCACCGTAATGGCGCTCGTTAAGACGCCAGCTGCGCTTCACGTCGACCCAGTCACGGTCGGCGACTTCGAGGGCGATATTAGCGGTGTGGATGGCACGCTTCAGCACGCTGGTGTACTGGACATCAGGCAGGATGCCGGACTCCTTGAGGAGTTGCCCCGCGCGCTTCGCCTCTGTACGGCCCTGCTCGGTCACATCGACATCCACCCAGCCCGTGAAGAGGTTCTTTTCGTTCCACTCGGACTGGCCGTGGCGAAGGAGGATCAGCGTGTAAGTCATGCTCCAAGTTTATCGGAGGCGGTGAGGTGCCAGATTCGGGCGGGGCGGGCGCTTCGACAGGCTCAGCGACCGCACGGCTCAGCGATCGCGCGGCTCAGCCGACGGCAGCATCCGCTCCCTGAGCCTGTCGAAGGGCATCGGCCCCACCCACCGCGACCTGTTCCGCCGCCTCGAGCAGCACGGCCCGGCAGGCGATAATCGCCGGGCGCTTACGCGCAGCCTTGCGGGTTGAGGTGAAGACACTGCGGTGCGGATCGCCGTCCAGAGTGATGAGCTCGACCGTGGGTGTGCGCCCCACCCAGACCAGATCGGGCAGGATCGCCACCGCGTTGCCCGACTCGATGAGCTGGATGTGGGTCTGCAGGTCTGGGGTCTCGAAGCGCACATCCGGTTCGAACCCAGCTTGGCGGCAGGCCTGCTCCGACCAGTGCCGGGATGCCGTGCCGCGGGGTTCCATGACCCACGGCATGCGGCCTGCATCGGTGATTGAACGGATGCCGAGGCCGAAGTGCACCGGCGGTACCCCCAGCCGCAGCGCATCCGACACCAGCGGCTCACGATCAAGCTCTGGCAGTCTCGGCGCCGCGTGCCCCGGGTATTGCTCGGCGACGACGAGGTCGAAGTCGCGAGTCCAGGTTTCGAACAGGGCCGACTCCGGTTCGCGCTGGGTGACCTCGACCCGCAGCTCCGGATAGTCGCGCCCGATGATGCTGAGCGCGGCAGGAAGCACGGCGAGCACCGCGGACTGAAAGACTGCGAGTCGCACCGTGCCGGAGACGAGAGACAGGGATGCCGCCATGTCGGCCTCCGCACGCTCTAGCTGATCCAGGATTGTGGCCGTGTGCTCGACGAGCACCTCGGCCTGGGGCGTGAGCCGTACGCGCCTGCCGGTCTTGCGCAACAGCTCTACCCCTACTTCTTTCTCCAGAAGGCTCAGCTGCTGGGAGACCGAGGACGGGCTGTAGCTGAGCGCCGCGGCCACCTCGGCAAGAGTGCCCCGAATCTGCAATTCCCTGAGCAGCCTTAACCGCCTCACATCGAGCATCCCGACCTCCAGATCACAGCGAGCTAAACATTATTGAAACTGATCAATAAGCGTCAAATAAATTCGATTTATCTAATGACTAGCGTGTCACATACTGAGGGAATAGGACATCAGAATCCCCAAACGGGGAGAGGGAATCATGGCTGCCAACGACGTCACAACTCTTGACCAGACGCTCA
>JBDTAD010000484.1:0-5679 GCA_039924815.1 Lacisediminihabitans sp. | reverse complement strand
ACCACGAGAAGGCCTGCATCAGCTTCGAGAACCTGCGCAATAGGACCGCCGTCTCGCCAAAGATCCTCACAGATGATCACCGCGACATCCACGCCCTTGATCCGGAGCACGAGCAGATCATCGCCGGGGATGAAGTTGCGATATTCGTCAAAAACTGAGTAGTTGGGTAGGTGGTGTTTCGTGTAGCTCGCCACGATTTCACCGTGCTGGAGCACACTCGCACGATTCTCCGCGATGGCTGTGGGGGCGCTGGAGGTTGCCAATGCTCGAGCGGGAAACGGCCCGTCTGGGTGCCCAACAATTACGGGCAGATCTCCGAGCCCGGACTCCTGCAATTGCCGCGCAAGGCGCAGCACCGCGGAATGGCACTCCGCGAGAAAGCCGGTGCTGCTCGCGAGGTCTTCGATGGGATAACCACTGAGTGCCATCTCGCCGAAAGCGAGCAGGTCAGCGCCGCGTTCATGGGCTCGACGGGCTGCAGTGAGTACCTGAGAAGAGTTGCCCGCAAGATCACCAACGATCGGGTTGGTCTGCGCGAGCGCCAAGCGAAGTCGGGGCATAGCCACTAGCCTAATAGCGGGGTAAGACCCCCACAGATCCGGCCTTTGACGCCAGAGAATGAGGAGCCCATGGACAAGCAGCGCGACTTCGTTCTACGCACTATCGAAGAGCGTGGGATCAAGTTCGTCCGGCTCTGGTTCACCGATGTCATTGGCACGCTGAAGTCTGTGGCAATCGCTCCTGCGGAGGTCGAAGGCGCGTTTTCTGAGGGGCTTGGATTCGATGGTTCAGCGATCGAGGGGCTCACTCGCTCATACGAGGCCGACATGCTGGCGCATCCAGACCCGACTACGTTCCAGATCCTGCCGTGGCGCAACGAAGTCGACCCCACTGCTCGGATGTTCTGCGATATTACTACCCCCGACGGGCAGCCCGCCGTTGCAGATCCTCGCAACGTGCTCAAGCGAACTCTGGAGAAGGCCGCCGAGCACGGATTCACCTTTTATACGCATCCCGAGATCGAGTTTTACCTTCTCAAAAGCTCCAAATTTGGCGCAAAAGGGCCGAAGCCAGTCGACTCGGCAGGGTACTTCGACAATGTGCCCGGCGGAACGGCTCATGACTTCAGGCGACGTTCGGTGCGTATGCTCGAGGACCTTGGGATCTCGGTTGAATTCAGTCATCACGAAGGTGGACCTGGTCAGAACGAGATCGACCTTCGTTATGCGGATGCCCTGACCACTGCCGACAACATCATGACCTTCCGAACGGTCGTCAAAGAAGTTGCCATCGAGCAGGGTGTGTACGCGACCTTTATGCCGAAGCCGCTTTCGGCCCACCCAGGTTCAGGAATGCACACCCATATGTCCCTGTTCGAGGGCGATGCAAACGCATTTTTTGAGGCGGGTGCCGAGTACCAACTCTCCAAGATCGGCCGTCAATTCGTCGCTGGACTGCTGAAGCACGCTCCGGAGATCACGGCCGTCACGAACCAGTTCGTGAACTCCTACAAGAGGCTCTGGGGTGGGGATGAGGCACCCAGTTTCATTACCTGGGGGCACAACAACAGGTCTGCGCTTGTCCGCGTGCCCATGTACAAGCCAACCAAGGGGCAGAGCGCACGGGTCGAGTATCGCGCGATCGACTCCGCAGCAAACCCTTATCTTGCATACTCCCTCATGCTCGCTGCTGGTCTAAAGGGTATCGAGGAAGGCTACGAACTGCCGCCTGAGGCTGAGGACAACGTGTGGAGCCTGAGCGACGCCGAACGACGCGCCCTCGGCTACACCTCGTTACCGTCCAGCCTCGATCATGCGGTGTCGCTCATGGAGGGCTCGGAACTAGTCGCTGCGACGCTAGGCGAGCAGGTGTTCAACTACGTGCTCCTCAATAAGCGGCAGGAATGGAAGGAGTATCGGGCGCAGGTCACGCCGTTCGAACTCAAGAGCAACCTGGAGATGCTCTAGTAGCGACCTCGGAGAATCATGACGAGGCATCGCACCACACTCACTGAACTGGCGAGGCTCGGTTTCTCAGAACTCAGCTCGACCGCCACGGCCCTCGAGGAGGCCGCTGAGTTCGTCGCGGTCGAATCGTTACTTCCCGTGTTCGCGAGCTGTGCCAACCCGGATCAGGCTTTGCGGCTCCTGGTAGATTTGCTGAGGCAAGCGCCCTCGGACGTCACAACGCTCTTCGCCAGCCCGGGTGGCAAGGAGCGCTTGCTCCACGTTCTCGGTGCGTCCACGGGATTCGGAGAGTACTTTCTGCGCCATCCGGAGGAACTCGCCGCTCTTCGCAAGGTGACGAGGAGGCCGCTCTCCATCGCGGAGTACCGCAAGGACCTTCTCTCCGCTGCTCTCGCCGAGCCTGGCAATCCGGATGACGCAGCATGGAATGCCCTTCGCGTGCGTTACCGGAGGCACCTGGTGCGCCTGACCTCCTTCGATCTTGAACAGAATGATCCGCTGCAAGGCCTTGATGTGGTGACGACCGCACTGGCCAATCTCGCCGGGGCGGCGCTCGATGCCTCTCTCGCCGTTGCCCGCACCCTGCTACCGTCCCCCCAGCAAGAGGTTGCCGCAACCAGGCTCGCCATCGTCGGAATGGGCAAAGCCGGAGCAGCGGAACTGAACTACGTAAGTGATGTCGACGTGATCTTCGTCGCAGCTGGTGCCGGTGAGCTGGCCAGCGACAGAGCCGTAGAAATTGCGACGAGGCTCGCAATCCTGACGATGCGCGGAATCCACGACTTTGCCAAGGAGCCGCCGCTGTGGGAGGTGGATGCAAACCTTAGACCCGAGGGCAAAGACGGTGCGCTCGTGCGTACGCTGGAATCTCATCTCGCCTATTACGACCGGTGGGCCAAGGGCTGGGAATTTCAGGCTCTGCTGAAAGCCAGGCCGCTCGCTGGAGATCTTGAACTAGGGGAGAGCTTCTGCACAGCACTCTCGCCTCAAATCTGGAGCAGCGCATCGCGCGAGAACTTCGTCGAGGGCGTACAGCGCATGCGTGAGCGCGTGACGGCAAATATTCCGAACGACGAGTTGGAGTTTCAGCTCAAGCTCGGTCCGGGTGGCTTGCGAGATGTCGAATTCACCGTGCAACTCCTGCAATTGGTGCATGGCCAGATGGATGTTGACGTGCGTCAAGCGGGCACGCTCCCCGCGTTGGCAGCCCTGGCTGAACACGGATACATCGGACGCGCGGAGGCCGCAGAATTCGCCAGCGACTACCGATTTCTACGGCTGCTTGAACATCGCCTGCAGCTGGCTCAACTCCGTCGCACCCATTTGATGCCGAGTGACCGGGATGCATTACGTGCGCTTGCACGTGCGACCGGTCTTACCTCGAGCGCTGAAGATCTCAGCGAGCGCTGGGCACGCACGAAGCTCGCTGTGCGCAGTCTGCATGAACGACTGTTCTATCGACCTCTCCTGGCGGCCGTTGCGTCGTTGCCGGAAGAGGAATTCGCGCTCAGCAGCGAGCAGGCCGCCGCGCGGCTGGCGGCTATCGGCTTTCGTGATGCGAAGGGCGCACTCGGGCACATCGCGGCGCTCAGCTCTGGCGTATCCCGGCGGGCCGAGATTCAGCGGCACCTCCTGCCCGTTATGCTTCAGTGGTTTTCCGACGGAGCAGATCCCGATTATGGCCTCTTGGCATTCCGGCGGCTCAGTGACGCCCTCGGCGAATCGCACTGGTTCCTGCGCATGCTGCGCGACTCCTCTGGCGCGGCGAAGCGACTCACCAATGTTCTCGCGGGCTCTCGCTTCGTTGGTATGTTGATGGAACGCATCCCCGAGGCTGCCGCGTGGCTCGAGAATGAAGACGAGCTGCGCCCCCGCCGATTCGAGACGCTGCGCGACGAGGCTCTCGCTACTGTGGCTAGGCACAGTACAGCGGATGCTGCGGCCCCTGCGCTGCGCACCGCTCGCCGGCGAGAGGTGCTCCGCCTCGCCCTCGCGAGTGTGCTCGACGTCATCGACGTTCGAACTCTCGGTCAGTCACTTTCAGACGTGACGACGGCGCTCTTGACTGGAACTCTCGCCACACTGCACCGCGAGTCGGACGGCCTCGAATTCGCGATCATTGCGATGGGGCGCTACGGCGGCCAGGAGTTGGGCTTCGGATCTGATGCGGACGTCATCTACGTTTACCGCGCTACGAGTCTCAGCGGCGAGCTGGCTCAGGCCAGGGCCGAAGTGATCGTCTCCGAGCTTCTGCGCCTCACCGAGGATCTCGTGCTGCCGCTCGATCTCGACATTAACCTGAGGCCTGAAGGTAAGAACGGCGCGGTTGTGCGGTCGCTGCATTCGTACCGGGCGTATTACGAGCGCTGGTCGCTCACCTGGGAAGCGCAGGCTCTGCTGCGGTCGCGAGCAGCTGCAGGCGACCAGACGCTCAGAACAGATTTTGAAGCGTTGGCAGACGAAGTGCGGTTCCCCGCTGCGATCGCCGACCGCGACGTTCGCGAAGTGAAGCGCATCAAGGCGCGCGTGGAATCTGAGCGGCTTCCCCAGGGGGCAGACCCCGCTCGTCATCTCAAGCTCGGCCGAGGTTCGCTCAGCGATGTCGAGTGGTTGGTGCAGCTCTTGCAGCTTCAGCACGGTGCGGCGGTCCCGGCGCTTCGAACTACCTCGACTCTTGACGCGCTTGCGGTCGCCGTCACAGAAGGGTTCCTCTCGGATGTAGAGGAGCAGCGACTCGCGGATGCCTGGATATTCGCGTCGAGGGCTCGTTCCGCTGTAACGCTGTGGACGGCAAAAACTCTCGATGTACTTCCGACCGATCGCCGGCAACTCGACGGGATCGCGAGGCTCATGGGCTACCCGTCAGGCTCGGCAACCGCGCTAGACGATGACTATCTCCGCGTGACCCGGCTGGCCAGGACTGTTTTTGAGAAGCGATTCTACGGAACGGTAGAGGTACGCCGACCGGCGACGGAATGAACTGATGAGAAAGGCCGCACCCACAACGGGTGCGGCCTTTCTTGCAGTGCAGATTAGACGCTGAAGTACAGCTCGTACTCGAACGGGTGCGGGCGCTGTGCAGCCGGGATGATTTCCTTCTCACGCTTGTACGCGATCCAGGTTTCGATCAGGTCCGTCGTAAAGACGTTGCCGGCGGTCAGGAAGTCGTTGTCGCCTTCCAGTGCCTTGAGTGCTTCCTCAAGCGAGGCTGGCACCTGAGGGATGTTCCTGGCTTCCTCTGGTGGGAGCTCGTACAGGTCCTTGTCCACCGGCTCGTGAGGCTCGATGCGATTCTTGATTCCGTCGAGGCCGGCCATGAGCTGCGCCGCGAACGCGAGATAAGGGTTGCCGGAGGCATCCGGAGCCCTGAACTCGATGCGCTTGGCCTTGGGGTTGGTACCCGTAATCGGGATGCGGATGCTCGCCGAGCGGTTCCCAGCCGAGTACACCAGGTTAACCGGTGCTTCAAAGCCCGGGATGAGGCGACGGTACGAGTTAAGCGTGGGGTTCGTGAACGCGAGCACAGCGGGAGCGTGCTTGAGCAGCCCTCCGATGTACCAACGCGCGATGTCGCTGAGCCCGCCGTATCCGGATTCGTCGTAGAAGAGCGGCTTGCCGTCGCTCCAGAGCGACTGGTGGGTGTGCATGCCAGATCCGTTGTCGCCGAAAAGGGGCTTAGGCATAAACGTTGCCGTCTTACCCCACTCTTCTG
>JBDTAD010000483.1:0-4422 GCA_039924815.1 Lacisediminihabitans sp. | reverse complement strand
GTACAGCAACTGCACGTGCAAGCGTAGCTTATTGGCACGTGTTTGGGGGATATTTTCTCGGACCACTGCGAAAGTCCTCGACTTACCGCAATTTCACTGCGTACGGGCTGAAAGATTTATGGGTGCTCAGGCCGCGTCAAGGCCGCCGTAATAGGGTCACAGCGTGGGTTCGCATCGAGCCCTCGGGAACGCCGGGAACGCCTGGAACCAAGGAGGAAGCACATCATGGGTGTATTAGACAATGCAAAGGATGCGGCCGAGGCTACCGGCAAGAAGGTCGGCGAGTGGGTCGACGACACGAAGGAGCGCATCAGCGACAAGGCTGACGAGGCAAAGGCCGAGGCCGATGTCAAGAGCGCCGAAGCCCATCGCGACGCAACCAAGGCGAAGAACGAGTACAAAGAAGATCTGCGCAAGTCATAGGCGCGCTCTCACCTCTGCCGGGCGCGGCGCCTAGAGACCGGCTGGGCAGCCATAAGAGCGGGGAGTGGGCATCGCCTAATCCCCGCTCTGTGATGTCAGCACGGGGCGACTAAAAGCACGGTGGGGCTCTGTCGGAGCCAACTGCCGGAGCAAGCAGTCGCGTCCCGACGGCCTGCGTTGTAGGGCGGATGGGACTTGAACCCATGACCGACGGATTATGAGTCCGCTGCTCTAACCAGCTGAGCTACCGCCCCGTATCACTTGGAGAGCTTAGGAAGCTTGCTCACCAAGAGAAACGTCTGTGACGGGATCCGTCACCGGTTCACCACGATACAGGCTCTCGAAGATGCTGATGGTGCGCTGGATGTCGTGAGCCGCGATGTACTTGAGGCTCGACTTCTTCATCTCCTGGAGGGCGGCCTCCGACAGGGTCAGGACATCCGTCAGCTTCGACGCTAGGTCGCTGACACTGCCCGGCTCGAATAGGTAACCGTTCTCCCCTTGGTGCACGAGATGCGGAAGCGCCATCGCGTTTGCCGCGACGATCGGAAGTGCGGACGCCATGGCCTCCATCGTCGCGATGGACTGCAGTTCGGCGATCGAAGGCATTGCAAATACCGTCGCGCGAGTGAGCGCGGCACGCAATTGTTCGTCTGTGACATAGCCGAGGAAATTCACCCTCTCAGCAATGCCCAGATCCTTGGCCAATTGCTTGAGCTGGTTCATCAAGTCGCCGCCACCGACGATATCGAGTTGCACATCGAGCGCCGGGTCGAGAGTTGCAAGTGACTTCAGCAGTACGTCGAGGTGCTTCTCACCAGTGACGCGACCGACGAAAATAACCCGATTCCCCGGACGTTTGGTGAAATCGGGCGTGTAGAGACTGGCCTCGATTCCGCAGGAGATCGCATGAACACCGCGAACATTCGTCTCAGCCTCGAGGAAGTCGGCCGCCTTGCGGCTGGGCGAAGTGACTACCTCGCACAGCGCAAACGTCTTCGCTGCGTCATGCCACGCCATCTGGATCGCCTTGCGTCGCAAAAACATCGGTAGCAGCGTGTGCTCGATCATATTTTCGGGCATGAAATGATTGGTGGCCACGACGCGGATTCCCCGCTTTGCCGCCTGGCGCGCGAGCCCCCGGCCCACCACAATGTGCGACTGGATGTGGACGACATCCGGCTTGATCGTGTCAAGCAGTCGCGCCGCATGCGCCTGGCTGCGCCACGGAAGCACGAACCTCAGCCAGTCATGCGGAAACCAGCGCCAAGAGTAGATGCGGTGCACCGTGAAAGTGGCGCCGTCATGCTCCTCCTGAAACTCACCGTGATGACGGTCGAACGCGGGTGCCTCGACATGCACGTCGTGGCCGCGTTCTGTAAGCCCTGCAGCGAGTCGAGACGCGAAATTCGCCGCGCCATTGACGTCCGGCGGAAAAGTATCGGCACCAATCAGTACACGCAGGGGCTTCGAAGAGGTCGAAGCGGCACTAGGCGGGGATTCAGACAAATTCTTGAGGTTCCCTTGTAACGGTGACTGAAACGAACGCGTCCAAGCTTAGCCGCGCGCCTGAGGATGTTGTTTCGCTAATTGAAAGACTCCGTAAACAGCTAGTACGCCTGCGACGATAAAAGCTGGTATAGCCCAGAGCGGGGCCTGCGCGGCCTCTTGGAGTACCACGACACCGATGCAGACTGCGACGATCGGATCAATGACCGTGAGTCCCGCAATCACGAGATCAGGCGGCCCGGAGGCATACGCGCTTTGCACAAAATAGCCACCGAGCGCAGTTGCCGCGAGGAGTGCAACAACACAGATTGTCGTGAGCCACTCGAATCCACCCGTGTCAGAGCCGTACAACACAAGCGTGTTTATGCGGTCGATCACGACCTTGGCAAGAGTCGCGACGAATCCGTAGAGCACCCCAGCACCAACGATATAAATGAGCGCTTGGAACCGTCGGCGCAAAAACCAGAATGACACGGCGAAGGCCAGGGTGACCACGCCAAGAAGAATCAGGATCACGACGAGCTGGCTCTTGTTGACCGGGCCCGATGTCGCGGTAAAAGCAGCAATCGTCACAAACAGCGCGACCCCGACTACGCAGAACGCGATCGCCCGGATCGCACCCAAAGTGAGACGGACCTTTGACACCCTCGCATTGACGACGGCGGTGATCACGAGTGCTACCGCACCGAGCGGCTGCACGACAATGAGCGGGGCAAAGTAGAGACTGGTCAGCTGAAATACGATCGCGAGTCCAAGCAGTAAAGTGCCGATGACCCACGATGGCCGACTCAGCAGCAGCAGCAGCTGGTGCACGCTGAGCGCACTCGACGTCTTGTTAGCGTGACTTGCCGCTTCGACTTTGGTGACGCCCCTGTGCTGGAATTGCGCCCCGAGCGAGAGGAATATTGCGCCCACCAGCGCGATGGGAATGCCCAAGGCCGCATGGGGGGTGAGAGTGACGGCGTGAGTCAACTCGAGCAGGTCAGGCGGCACCCCACGACCCTACCCTCTGCCCTCGCGATATTCTTGGCGAATGGCCGTTCTTCCGATCCTTATTACCGGCGACCCGGTACTTCACTCACCCGCAGCAAAAGTTACAGACTTCGGCAAAAGTCTGGTAACGCTGGTGTCCGACATGTTCCAGACCATGGCCGCGGCGCCCGGGGTTGGTGTTGCCGCGCCGCAGGTCGGCGTACCGTTGCGCGTCTTTGTCTACGACTGGGTAGACGAAAAGGACATGAGGTGGCGGGGCGCGGCGATCAACCCGGAACTCTGGGTTAGCCCGCCAACTATCGATGAGTTGGATGAAGAGAACGAAGCTGAGGGGTGCCTCTCAATCCCCGGTGAACGTTTCGCGCTTCGACGTTCCGAACTAGCAATCCTCCGCGCCGTCGACCTGGATCAAAACCCCTTTGAAATCGAGGCCAGCGGGTGGTTGGCGCGTATCTTTCAACACGAATTTGATCATCTGGACGGCCTCCTCTTCGCCGATCGACTCGCACCCGCTGAAGCTAAAGTTGCGAGCAAAATCATCCGCAAGAGTGGCTGGGGCGCGCCAGGACTCAGTTGGCTTCCCGGAGTGGACCACCCAGAGGACTAGTTCGACACCGGGTCAGAGGAATGCTCTAATGAGTGCGGCCCTGGCTACCACGGAGTCGGTGTCTCGCACCGCACTAACGCTCCAGCCTGACGCCGTGCACGCCGTTGTCGTAGCGCAGAGCCGGAAACACCGCAGCGACCGAGAAGCCGACTCCGGGAACGGAGTACGCGTTGAAAATACCACCGAAGAGTTCGGCGCGCTCACGCATTTCTGTCATCCCTGGACCGGAAATGACCTCGGTGAGCGCGTTCAGATCCGCCTCGAAGGTATAACTGCGCTTCTGTGCGACCGCGTTGGGATCGAGTCCCTGTCTGCGAGCTTCAGACCGAACCCCGTCGTCGTCTACAAGTAGCTGAAGGCCCTGTTCAGTCCAGGTGAAGGACACCTTGACTTCCGTGCCCTCTCCCCCGTACTTGAGAGCGTTGGACAACGCTTCTTGCAGGATGCGATACACGGCGAGTTCCGCTCCAGCCTGCAAGTCAAAGCGGGCTCCGTTTTCCACAAAGGTGAGCACGAGCCCGGCCTCGCGCCAGGTTCGGAAAAGTTCGCGTACGGACTTGAGGCGCGGCTGGGGCGATGCATCCGCCTCTCCCTCGCGCACGACTGTCATCACGCGGCGAAGGTCAGCAAGGGTAGCGCGCGCGGTTTCGGCTATGCTCGCCGCGGATCGCGCGGCGGCGCTCGGGTCAGCCGCAGCAGCGTAGCGGGCCCCATCGGCCTGACTAATGATCACGGACACCGAGTGCACGGCCACTTCGTGCAGCTCGCGCACGATGCGCAGACGACTGAGTTGCTCTTGGAGTGCTATTTCGAGATCGGTCAGCTCGTCTTCCGCGTTGAGGCGGTCGTACGCAAGGTTCCTGCGGCGCCTGCCGGAAAGCAACCAGAGT
>JBDTAD010000482.1:0-1783 GCA_039924815.1 Lacisediminihabitans sp. | reverse complement strand
GGCAACCGACGTTCTTTTCATGCTCGGGATGATAGCGATCGGTGTTGCGGTGATGCTCGGAATTGGGCTTCGGGTGAGCGCTGTGGTCGGTACGGTCATCCTGCTCTTCATGTATGTTGCAGAATGGCCGTTTGGCATCAACACGGGATCAACGAACCCGCTCGTCGACTACCACATCATGTACGCGCTCGCGCTGATCGTTGTTGCGGCCTTGTCGGCCGGTGACTGGTTCGGGTTTGGTCGGGCGTGGAAGAAGCTGCCGCTAGTGCAGGATCACCGCTGGCTCATCTAGCTAAGTCGTGGTCGCGCTCGACGGATCGGTGGCACGGGAACGGGCTCTACAATCTCGTTCTCGATGTGACCGATCCCGTCGACGTCCATGCGCACGACGTCTCCGACTTTCAGAGGCCGTGGCACACGTTCGCCTGCCCGTCCCCAAATTTCGGCCAGGCACCCGTGACCGGTGGTACCCGAGGCGAGAACATCACCAGGAAGAACCCGCGATGAGCGCGACGCGTACACAATGAGGTCGGGGAACGACCACCCCATGTGAGACATGATGTCGCGGCCGAAGACCTTGCCATTGATTGTCACGCTCGCGGAGATCTCGAGAAAGCCATCGTTGTCGTGACTATCAGTGAATTCGTCTGCGGTGACGATCCACGGCCCGAGAGTGGACGCGAAATCCTTGCCCTTGCAGGGGCCCAGATTGACCTTCATTTCGCGAAACTGCAGGTCGCGCGCTGACCAGTCGTTGAAGATCGTGTATCCGAAGATGTGCTCGGATGCATCGTCCGGGCTCAGATTGCGACCGTCGCTTCCCGCGACAGCGCCGACTACGGCAGCAACCTCGAGTTCAAAGTCCAGCGCTTGCTCTCCCCATGGCGGCGTAATGCGATCACCGGTGGCGGCGAGGGTGTGCGGGTTCGTGAAGTAAAAGGTGGGCGCCTCGTACCACTCAGGCACAACGCCCGGGTCTCCGCCTGGCGCGCTCTTGACGATTCCCTCGACGTGTTCTTCAAAGGTGACGAAGTCACGAACGCTCGGAGGTTGTAGCGGCGGCAGAAGCTGCACATCGCGGAGCGCTACCGAGTCGCTCTGCTGAAGACGCTCGCGGCCCAGCGCGATGGCTGCCTTCAGGCCACCTTGCACGATCTCAAGCACCGTGACGCCTGAGGCAAGAGCGAAGACCTCACCGTCGTGAACAAACCCGCACCTCTGCTCGGCTCCCTGCATCCAGGTTGCAATTTTCACCGTCTGCGTCCAATCCCTAGTTTCAGAGCCGTGCCGCCAGCGACACGATCGCGATCCTCTGCGCCAATGTCTGCGGCGTCAAGACGCTCGAGCGGGTCGGTGACACCCATGTCGAACGGGTAGTCCGAACCGAGCAACACGTGGTCAACGCCGGCGGCAGCAATCAGCGAGTGAAGCGCTTCCGGCGAGTAGACCAGCGAGTCGAAGTAGATCTTGGAGAGATAGCTCGAGGGGGTTGACGCGCAGATGCGCGCATCCGGGCGCACCTCCCAGGCGTGATCGCTGCGCCCCACGTAGGTGGGCAGGTACCCGCCTCCGTGAGCGGCAACGAGCTCCAAGTTCGGGTGGCGATCCAGGACTCCCGAAAAAATGAGGTGCGACAGGGCGACCGCATTCTCCGCGGGCTGGGCAACAGTATTAGCGAGGTAAAAGCGATCGAGCCGCTCGTCCAGCGAGCAACCGAACGGATGCAGGAACACCGTCGCCCTCAACTCCTCGGCGCGCGTCCAGAACGGCTCGAGCCGCTCAT
>JBDTAD010000481.1:0-5041 GCA_039924815.1 Lacisediminihabitans sp. | reverse complement strand
GGCGATGGAAGGCGGACCAGGTCACTCGAAAGCCCCATCACAGGGACGCCTCTTCCAGTGTTACACGCACCCAACCATGGTTTCTCTTCACGATGCGCATCAAAACTGCGTCCATGCTGGCTTAAGCACAACGATCCGCCATAGAGTGGGCAAATGGACAGCCTCGACTACGGGATCATCGACCTTCTGCGCCAAAACGCCCGCGCCGGATACGGCGATATCGGAGAGGTCATCGGCCTGTCAGCTTCGGCCGTGAAACGCAGGGTAGATCGTCTGGTCGCAGACAAGGTCATCCGCGGCTTCACGATTCAGGTTGATCCCGCCGTCGACGGGCTGGCCACGGAAGCGTATGTCGAACTCTTCTGCCGAGGCACCGTCGCCCCAGAAGAATTGCGCCGCATCCTCTCTGCAGTGCCCGAAGTGGTGGATGCAGGCACGGTCTCCGGCAGTGCCGACGCGATGGTGCACATGCGCAGCCGTGACATCACGAGCCTGGAAGTTGCACTGGAGCGCGTGCGCCTTGCACCCAACGTGGATCACACCCGCAGCTCGATCGTGCTCTCGAAGCTTATCCACCGCAGCCACGACTAACGCACCCGCTGATAGGCGTTAGGGATCAGGCCGCCGAAGCGGCCTTTTCGCCCTGCGCCTCGACGAATGCCTTGCCGCGAGTCTCGCGACTGAACGACATCAGCACCACGATGATCACCGCTACCGCGCCAGCGACGATCGCGAGTGCGATGCCGTAGTTTCCTCCAGTCGAGTGCGCGATCGCGGCCTGGATTGTCGCATTCGGGCTCGCGATTACATTGCCAAGTTGGTAGACAAAGCCGGGCAAAACGGCCCTGGTACCTTCAGGAACCAACTCATTCAGATAGGCCGGTATGACACCCCAGGCACCCTGGACCATGAATTGCATCAGGAAGGCACCGATACCCAGAGCGACCGAACCGCTCGCAAATGCCCATAGTGGGATGACTGGCAGCGCCAGCGCAGCGAAGATGATGATGATGCGCTTACGCCCGAACTTCTCCGACAGCGTCCCTGCTATCAGGCCACCGACGATCGCCGCGATGTTGTAGCAGACCGCGATGATGCTCACAGTGCTGGTGGAGAACCCGTGTTGCGCGATCAGGAAGGTCGGATACAGGTCCTGCGTGCCGTGGCTGAAATAGTTGAATGCCGCCATGAGGAAGACCGCGAAGACGAGGATCGGCCAGTGGCTGCGGATGGCAGGCCAGAATGCTGCCTTGCGTTTGGTCCCCGCCATTCCCCGTGTCGCCAGCCACACCGGCGACTCGTCAACCTTGAAGTAGATGAACACCGCGAGCAGGACCGGTAGAACGCCGATGATGAACATTCCGCGCCATCCGATCACGGGCGACAGGAGACCGAAGACGACCGAAGAAATCAAGTATCCCAAAGGGTATCCGGCCTGGAAGAGTCCGGAAACAACTCCGCGGGACCGACGCGGAACGGATTCCATTGTCAGTGCAGACGCAACACCCCAGATACCACCCATCGCGATGCCGTAGACAACGCGCAATATAAAGAAGGTCTCGAAGTTCGGCGAAAACGCGGTTGCGAGCTCAATCAGTGCGAAGAGACTGATGTTGAAGACCAACACAGGCTTTCGGCCGAATTTCTCCGCAAGCGGCCCGAAAATCAGCGCTCCGACCGGGCGCATGACGAGAGTGAATGAGATCGCAAGGGTCGCGGTCACGATCGTGATGCCAAACTCCTTCGACATCGCAGTTAATACGAATACGAGAACGAAGTAGTCGAAGGCGTCAAGCGTCCAACTCCCGACCCCGGCGAAGAGCGTCTTACGTTGCGATCTCGTCCATGATTCTCGAACCGCTGTTGGCGTTGCAGACATTGTTCAATCTCCCTTGACTGTCGGTCCCACGCTGCACGGATGCGCGTCGTGGGACGCCAACCGAGCTGCAACGGCCAGTCTGCACAGCGGAGGCACTGCTGCCAGGTTTGTGTTCATACTGTTCGTGAGAGGCGCCTACGGAACAGCACGTCTATCGTGGAGGAAGACAACCAATCCGCAAGGGAGCGCATGAGAGTTTGGCTAGGCCGCTGGAGCATCTCAACACGGCTCTTTGCGCTCCAACTCGTGTTGATCATCGGACTGATGGCTGTCGTCGTCGCGTGGGTTTGGGCGGACCTTTCGAACAGCGTGCGGCAGGATGCCGCAGCGAAGAGCCTGACCGTCGCGAGCTCGGTTGCGGTGAATCCCTTCGTAATAGGCGCGCTCGGCACAGCGGACCCGAGTGCACAGCTCCAGCCGTACGCACTTCGCGTCATGTCCGTGACATCAACCGACTTCGTTACGATCATGGCGCTGGACCGCACGCGATACACGCACCCAAATCCTGCGGAAATCGGTCGTCCGTTCATCGGGACGATCTCGCCCGCGCTGCAGGGGAGGTCGTTCACGCAAACTTATACGGGAACTCTGGGACCATCGGTGCGCGCCGTCGTACCGATCCGCAATTCGGCAGGCCACATCATTGCGCTAGTTTCTGCCGGCGTCGAAGTTCGCAATGTCGCCAGCGCGTTCGCCACGCAGCTTCCCGTGATCTTCATTGCGACGAGTGGGACGATCCTGCTTGGCGCCATCGCGTTTTGGCTTCTCAGCCGCTACCTGCGCCGCGTGACCCGAGGGCGCGGGCCGGAGGAAATGGGTCGGATGTTCGCGTACCACGAGGGCGTCCTACACTCGTTTCGCGACGGACTTGTGCTGGTCGACGCGCAGCGGAACATCGTCCTCTTTAACGACCAGGCGGCCACACTCCTCTCGTTGCCCATCCAACGGGCGGGTCACACCGCTCCGATCCCGGTGGATGATCTCCCCATTCCCGCAAACGTCAGCATGGTATTGACTGCGGAGAGGCACATCGTCGACGAAGTGTGCGTGCTCCAGGACCGCATCCTCATTTTCAACAGTGACGTCGTTGAAAACGTGGGCCGTCACGGAGCTGCACGCGTGATGGGCACAGTCGTGCACCTGAGGGATCACACCGAGGTGCAGCGGTTATCCAGCGAGCTAGAGACGATGCGCACGCTCGCCGATGCGCTGCGCTCGCAGACGCACGAGTTTTCGAATCGCATGCACACGATTGTGACCCTGATCGAACTGGATCACCCTCGCGAGGCACTCCAATTCGCGACGAACGAGGTGGATGTGAGCCAGCGTCTGGCTGATCAGCTGATTGGATCCATCGAAGAGCCAGTGCTGGCCGCCTTGTTGCTGGGTAAAACGGCACAGGCCGACGAGCTCGGCGTGCAGTTCTCGCTCGACATCGACCAGATGACCGGCAAGCTCGACTGGCCGGCAAACGATATTGTCACCATCGTGGGAAACCTGATCGACAACGCGCTGGACGCTGCCCAAGCGCCGATCGACGACGCGGCCCGCACCGAACGGCCCCAGGTTACCGTGCGAATCACCTCCGACGACGCGACCGGGCTCTTCGTCGCTGTCGGTGACAACGGACGCGGACTGCTCGATGCGGACCTGGCATTCAGGCGGGGGTATTCGACCAAAGACGATGACACTGTGCAGCACGGTATCGGGCTCGCGCTGGTTCGCCACGCCGTACGGCGACTCGGCGGCACGATCGATGTCGCCAATAACGGTGGCGCGACGGTGACCGTTCGGGTTCCGCCCACTCGAGCGCGTCAATGAGCGACGGCATCGTCAGAGTGCTCGTCGTTGACGACGAGCCGGTTATGGCCGCTGCGCACGCTGAGTACATCGCGCGCATCGACGGGTTTGAGGTGGTTGGCATTGCCCACAGCGGTCGCGAAGCGCTCAGGTGCCTGCGTGACTCCACGATTGACGGCTCTGACTCCATCGGTGCAATTGATCTAATCCTGCTGGATATCAACCTGCCCGATGCGAACGGGATCGAGCTGTGCCGTCGAATTCGGGCTGCTGGCCTGCATACGGATGTCATCGCCATTACCGCTGTTCGTGACGTGAAGACGGTGCGCGCGGCTGTGTCGTTGGGCGTCGTGCAGTACTTGATCAAGCCGTTCACCTTCGCAACCTTCGCTGACAAGATGCATGGGTATCTGGGTTTTCGGCAACGCATTGCCGACACGGCGGATTTGGCGACGCAGGACGACGTCGACCGGTCGCTGGCAGCGTTGCGCACACGATCATCTGAAAGCACGCGAGCACAACTCGATAAGGGTCTGACCGAGGAGACGCTCGATCGCGTGATGTCGCACCTGCGGATGTCCGACAGTCCACATTCCGCGACGGAGGTGGGGTCCTCGACGGGAATCTCGCGCGTCACGGCTAGGCGCTACCTGGAATATCTAGCCGACGAGGGGGTCATCGAGCGGTCTCTGCGCTACGGCGCACGCGGACGTCCAGAACTCGAATATCGTCGAAATGTCACCCACTCCGCCACCTCGGACATTCAGCCAACTGAATAGCCTCCGCGATCACAATTGGGTGACCGCCACTGTCACACAAAAACTCCCCTTGTCGACGGCGTTTTGTATTGGTACATTGCTACAGAACCAATACAAAGAGAGTGCGCGCACTGACCGGCTGATCCAGCTGCGGCGCAGCCCTTGCCTCACCAAAGGAAGACTCATGAACGCCGGCATGTGGATAGTCGTTATTTTTGGTGGATCACTGTGCCTCGTGATGCTCGGACTGAGTTTCACCCGCTGGTTCACCGAACGATCCGCCTACAGGCTCGCAACTTCCGTGGGGATCGGACTCACCGAAGACCTCTTGCCTGTCGTGCGGTCACGACTAACTTTGCAACAACGCGGGGTTCCGATTGGTGGGCTAGTCGGACTGTGTGCGGCGACACTCCTGCTCATGAACGATGCAGAGTTGTCGCCTCCACAGTTCGACGTCATTACCGTCTATGGCATCGCGGTCGCCGGGATGAGCGTTGGCAATGCTCTCATAGCCGTGCGCTCACATTCCCACAGCGACCCCAATCAGCCGCGCCTGGCCCGTGCTAGCGCCGTCACGATGGCGGACTACGTTGCGCCACTGGAG
>JBDTAD010000480.1:0-6358 GCA_039924815.1 Lacisediminihabitans sp. | reverse complement strand
AATGCAATGAGCCAGCGTGCATAACCCTCGATGCTGTGCAGCACGTCTACGAGTGGAGTTGATTCCCCGAAACCTGGGAGATCAGGGCTAATCCATCGCACACCAGACAGATTCTGAGCGATGACCGGTTCGAGCCCGTGGTGTTCTCCGCGATAACCGTGCGATATCACCACGGTCGTTGCGGCTTCGGGATCCCCGTAGACCCAGTAGCGAGTCATGCTGCCGAGTATTGAAATTTCGTGCTTTTCGATAGCAATGCCCGCAAGTAGGGCCGCAAAAGGGGATTCGACGCTCATTCGTGCCAGTCTACGGATTGCTCGCACTGTAAGCGCTTGCATGGTGCACCTAGACTCGAACACAGCGTTTTATATCTTTCACTCGTTCGCCTCAGAAGGAGCGCCGTGAGCTTTACTGCACCCATCCAATTGCCCGGTCTCACTCTCGACCCGCAGTGGTACCGGCGATCGGTGTTCTACGAGGTTATGGTGCGCTCCTTCGTAGACAGCAACGGCGACGGCGCCGGTGATCTTCAGGGGCTGATCTCGCGGCTTGACTACCTGCAATGGCTTGGCGTGGACGCGCTCTGGCTCCCACCGTTCTTCCAGTCACCGTTGCGTGATGGCGGCTATGACGTTTCGGATTTCCACTCGATCCTCCCCGAGTTCGGCACCCTTGACGAGTTCAAGGATCTCGTCACCAAGGCACACGAGCGCAACATGCGCATTGTTATTGATTACCCGCTCAACCACACCTCGGACCAGCACGACTGGTTCCAGCAGTCCAGGAGCGATCCTGAGGGCCCATACGGCGACTATTACGTCTGGAGCGATACCGACGAGAGATACCCCAATATTCGGGTGATCTTCGTGGATACCGAAGACTCCAACTGGGCATTCGACTCCGTGCGGCGACAGTTCTACTTCCATCGCTTCTTCTCACATCAGCCTGACCTCAACTTTGAGAACCCTGCCGTGCAGGAAGACGTCATGGAGGTCATTCGCTATTGGATGGACCTGGGCGTTGACGGAGTTCGACTTGACGCTATCCCGTACCTCTTCGAGTCAGAAGAGGGCAACGGTGAGGGCGAACCTCCGACCCACGATTTCATCAAACGGATGCGTGAGATGGTCGACAGGGACTACCCCGGCCGCATTCTTATCGCGGAGGCTAACCAGTGGCCGCGCGAGGTTGCTGCATTCTTCGGCACCGAGGAGGAGCCGGAATGTCACATGGCTTTCGACTTCCCTGTGATGCCTCGAATCTTCTACTCGTTGCGCTCTCAGCAGGCTGGTGAGCTTGTGCGTGTCCTCTCCGAGACCACGGATATTCCCGAGGGGGCTGGCTGGGGCGTCTTCTTGCGCAACCACGACGAGCTAACGCTGGAGATGGTTTCGGAAGAGTACCGCCAGGCGATGTACGGCTGGTACGCCTATGACCCAAGGATGCGCTCCAACATCGGCATTCGACGTCGTCTCGCTCCCCTGCTCGACAACTCGCGGGCAGAGCTGGAACTGGCACACGCTCTGCTGTTCTCCCTTCCCGGCAGCCCGTTCCTTTATTACGGCGACGAAATCGGCATGGGTGACAACATTTGGCTGCCCGACCGAGATAGCTCACGCACGCCCATGCAGTGGACACCAGATCGAAACGCGGGCTTTTCCTCCGCGGACCCTGGCAAGCTCTACCTTCCTGTCGTGCAGTCGCTTGTGTACAACTACACGCTCATCAATGTCGAGTCGCAGCTGGCGCAATCGCGCTCGCTCCTGCACTGGATTCGCAACGTCATCCACGTGCGTAAGGCCCATCCGACCTTTGGGCTCGGCACGATCACCGTCTTGGAGACCAGCCACGAGTCCGTGCTGGCGTTCGTACGCTCGTACGCGGGCTCCGGAACACAGTTTGGTGACTCGAGCGAGGATGTGCTCTGCGTCTTCAGCTTCGCGCATAACCCCGTTTCCGCGACCATCAAGGCGGAACAATTCGCCGGTTCCGCACTGTTTGATCTCTTTGGCGGAAGTGAATTCCCCACCTTCGATGACAACGGCAGTCTTACACTGACTTTGGGAACCCAGAGTTTCTATTGGCTGCACATCGGCACGCCAGGGTTTGCCGGTGGTCGGCAATAGGGTTGAACCGTGAGTACAACATGGACTGATGAGTTAGCTGTCTTCGATCTTGAGACGACGGGAATCGACGTCGAAACAAGCCGCATCGTGTCGGCAACTGTTGCTGTCGTCGATGCAAATGGAACGTGTGTTGAGCGTACGGATTGGCTGGCCGATCCGGGCGTAGAGATCCCTGCTCAGGCCAGTGCCGTACATGGCATTACTACCGAGCGAGCTCGTGCGGACGGCAGAAATGCCACCGAGGTTGTTGGCGAGATTGTTGAGGCGCTGCGCTCACTCCTCGCGCGCGGACTTGCAGTGACCGTCTACAACGCGCCGTACGATCTCACGCTACTCAATCGCGAAGCGCGCCGACACGCCCTTGTGCCGCTGCACTCCCCCGCACCCATCATCGATCCCCTCGTGATTGACAAAGCGGTCGATCGTTACCGCAAAGGAAAGCGCACCCTGGAGGCGGCTGCGCAATTCTACGGAGTTGAACTGCTCGACGCACACGATGCTGGTGCGGACGCAATCGCAGCCGGACGAGTTGCTCAAGCAATCGCTCGCCGCTACCCCGAGAGGCTGGGAGCGCACGCCGCGGAGTTGCACGGCTTCCAGATCGCGTGGTGTGAGGAGCAGGCAACAAGCTTCCAGGAATACATGCGTCGTACTAAGCCTGACTTCACGGCTTCAGGCGCCTGGCCGGAACGGTAACCGTCGTTAAAACGAAGAAGGCGACCCGCTAAGCGGGGCGCCTTCTTTCAAAAATACTGTGGGATATGTCCCCGCTTGGTTAGGCTCCGAAGCCCTTGTAGCGCGAGTTGAACTTCTCGACGCGGCCGGCGCTGTCCATGATGCGCTGCTTACCCGTGTAGAACGGGTGCGACTCGGAGGAGATCTCGACGTCGATTACGGGGTAACTGTTGCCATCTTCCCAGTCGATCGTCTTGTCGCTGCTCACAGTGGAGCGGGTCAGGAAGGTTGCACCCGACGCGAGGTCGCGAAAAACAACCGGGGCGTACGTGGGGTGAATGTCAGACTTCATCAGTGTTCCTTGGGTGTGACGTAGTGATGGATTTCGAGCGGATTGTGCACACACTCACCGCGCAAAAGTAGCGTAAAAGATTTGGCGGAGCAGGCCAGCAAGCAACATTACCAGAACTATGCTGCTCTCGCGGAGAAGCGGCCGTCGGTGTGGTTGACCTCAAGAGGCAGACCGTAGGTCTCGGTGAGGTTTGCCGAGGTAATAACCTCATCGATCGGCCCAGAAACCTGCACCGCCCCGTTGCGAAGCAAGAGCGCGTGGTCGAACCCTCGCGGGATCTCCTCGACGTGGTGGGTAACCATAACGATTCCGGGAGCCTGTGGCGCGCTCGCGTATCCACCAAGCAACTGCAGGAGTTCTTCGCGCGCACCCAGATCAAGGCTTGCGGCGGGCTCGTCGAGCAAAAGTAGTTCAGGGTCCGTCATCACCGAGCGGGCGATTTGCACTCGCTTCTGCTCGCCGTCGCTCAGTTCGCCAAAGCGACGATTCTCGAATGCGTCGAGCTTCCATTCTGCGAGCACACGCTGTGCTCTGCGAATATCGATCTCCTCGTAGTTTTCGTTCCATCGGCCGGTGACCGAGTACGCGGCAGTCAGTACAACGTTCAGCACGGTCTCGGTAGTCGGGATCCTGCGTGCGAGTGCCGACGAAGCAAATCCGACGCGAGGCCTCAGCTCGAAGACATCAATCTTGCCGAGTTTGTCATCGAGAATCTGCGCCGTACCAGAGCTCGGATGCACCATCGCCGCGCACACCTGCAGGAGCGTGGTCTTGCCCGCCCCATTAGGACCGAGCACGACCCAGCGCTCATCATCCGCGACGGAGAAGTTGACCGAATTGAGAATGTGATTGCCGTCGCGAACGATAGTTACGTCGGAGAGCTCGAGAACGCTGGCCATGCCTCAACCCTAACGCGAGACGGATGCGTCTCAGCGACGCTGGAGCAGCGGGCATGCCGTGGCTGCATCGTCTCGCGCCCGATGAGAGCGCGGCTAGAGCACCGACCGGTAGATTTCCTGGGTTCTGCGACTAATCCGATCCCAGCTAAACTCGCGTTCTGCCCTGAGGCGACCGGCCTGTCCCATTCTGGCGGCTCCCTCGGGATCACTGATCACGTCGATGAGGGCCGTGGCCAGATCTCTCACGAAACCGTCTGGGTCAACAGGCGTTCCCGTACCATCCTGAAGCTGTTTGATCGGTACCAGGCGCCCCGTTACACCATCGTCGATGACCTCCGGAATGCCGCCGGTGGCTGTTCCAACAACGGGCGCGCCGCAAGCCATCGCCTCCAGGTTGACGATGCCGAGGGGCTCATAGATTGATGGACACACGAAAGTAGTGGCCGCAGTGAGCACCGTGGAGAGTTCTTGCTGGCTGAGCAGCCGTTCGATCCAGACAACCCCGCGGCGCGATTGCTGCAGTTCACGGACCCCGTCTCTCACTTCGGCGAGGATCTCGGGAGTGTCGGGTGCACCAGCACAGAGCACGAGTTGTACCTCGGGCGGCAGCAGTGCCGCCGCTCTCAGAAGATAGGGCAAACCCTTTTGACGAGTGATCCGGCCGACGAAGACGACGGCGGGCCTGGTGGAATCAATACCGAGTGAGACCAGTAGTTCGTCATCTGAGACAGGGTGCCAGCGTTCTAGGTCAATTCCATTGTGTACAACATGTACGCGGTTCTCATTGAGAAAAGGATAGGACCGCAAGATGTCCGCCCGCATGCCGTGACTGACGGCGATAATCGCATCGGCGCCCGTAAACGCGTCGCGTTCCAGCCAGCTTGAGACACGGTAACCACCGCCCAGCTGCTCTGCCTTCCACGGCCGAAGCGGCTCGAGACTGTGCGCCGTCACCACGTGCGGTATGCCGTGCAGCAGGCTGGCCAGGTGTCCAGCTCCGTTCGCGTACCAGGTGTGTGAGTGCACGAGGTCGGCTCCGGCAACGTCCTGTGCCATCTGCAGGTCGACCCCCAGTGTGGCAATCGAGGGGTTTGCTCCTGCGAGTTCGGCGGGTACTAAATAGTTGTAGACGTCTGGTTCATCGCGCGGCAGGCCAAAGCACCTGACTACGACATCAATGTCGGAACGAAGCGAGCGCACGAGCTCAGCAACGTGCACGCCAGCGCCTCCGTAGACCTCTGGCGGATATTCACGGGTAACAACGTCGACTCTCACATCTGGAACGCTAGTACACGGGCGTGCCTCCCCGTACTCTGGGTGCATGCCGTCAAAGAAGATATTTGGAATAGTTCTCGCTGGTGGAGAGGGCAAGCGGCTGATGCCGCTCACCGCTGACCGGGCAAAGCCCGGGGTGCCGTTCGGGGGTAACTATCGACTCATCGACTTTGCGCTTTCCAACCTGATCAACTCTGGGTTGCGTCAGATCGTGGTGCTTACCCAGTACAAGTCACACAGTCTTGATCGTCACGTTTCCCAGACGTGGCGGCTGTCCGGGCTCACCAACTCCTACGTTGCGTCCGTTCCTGCCCAGCAGCGTCTGGGTAAGCGCTGGTTCGCGGGTTCTGCGGATGCCATCTTGCAGAGCCTTAACCTGCTGCGTGATGAGAAGCCAGACATTGTTGTCGTGGTCGGTGCCGACCACGTGTACCGCATGGACTTCAGCCAAATGATCGACGCGCACATCGCTTCGGGCGCAGGCGTCACCGTGGCCGCCATCCGCCAGCCGATTGCCATCGCCGACCAGTTCGGCGTTATTGAAGTTAGCGCGGACGACCCGACACGGATTGCAGCGTTCCATGAGAAGCCGAAGAACCCGATCGGGCTCGCGGACTCGCCGAGCGAGGTGCTCGCATCGATGGGTAACTACATTTTTGACGCGCGCGTGCTGATCGATGCGGTCTTACGCGACGGTGAGCTGCCGGATTCCAACCACGATATGGGTGGGGATATCGTTCCAGACTTCGTCTCCCGCGGTGATGCTGCGGTCTATGACCTCAATCGCAACGAGGTTCCTGGGGCAACGGATCGTGACCGCTATTACTGGCGGGATGTGGGAACTATCGACTCGTTCTACGACGCTCACCAAGACCTCATCTCGGCGCTCCCGATTTTCAATCTGTACAACAGCGAGTGGCCGATTCACAGCCAGCAGCTCAACTCTCCCCCCGCAAAGTTCGTGCGGGATGCCCGGGGCAATGTTGGAACTACGATCGACTCGATCGTGTCGCTCGGTTCACTTTTGTCTG
>JBDTAD010000479.1:0-9625 GCA_039924815.1 Lacisediminihabitans sp. | reverse complement strand
CTATGCGGAGCTCAAGGCCGCGGTTGACGCGCACTGCCCAGTTCTTGACCTGTTCGCGAACGTAACGCCAGTGAGCGTCACCGTCACCAAGGCCTAGCCTCACGGAATTGTCGCCGCGAGCCCCTTACTAGTACTAGCGCCGCATGTAGCGCGTGCGAAGGATCAGGTACGCGCCCTGTGCGATGAGCCCGACCGAGATGAGCAGTAGCGGCCAAATCCCCGTGGGCAGCAAGATGAGAAACCGCACCGCACCGTCGAGACCCGTACTCCAACTCGACGTGCGCAGAAACGCTCCGCCGATGAAGAGCAGCGCGACAAGGATCAGCGCAAGGCCTTTGATGCAGTGCCCGGTAATACCGACGGCGAGCACGACCAGCCGCATGCTGCCCGTGGGGAGTTCGATGTCTTCGGTAAATCTCCTCGTGAGGCCGCGCACGACAAAGACGACTCCGGCAACCCCCACGGCCACGCCAACGGCGGCAACAACTAAGACGCCGCCGGGGGCATTGATGAGCATTGTGCTGATGGTGTGGGTCGTCTTCGCGCTGTTGCTTCGTCCGCCCGCAGCAAAGATCACGACCGCGAAGCCGACGAACAGGTACGCACACGACTTAAAACGGTCACGCAGTTTGTTGGGCAGCACGCCTTGTGGGCGGGCACCCACCGGACCGGTCCACTGCCAAACGGCGAGGCCAAACAGCGCGATCGCCGCAATCCACAGGACGATGACACCTCCGGGGACATCCGAAACGACGGAGAGCGCGCCGGACTGGTCGGCACGCTCATGCAGGCCGTGTGCAACGCCGATCGAAAGCAGTCCGATCAGAATGTGCATGGTTCCGCTCGCGATGAGGCCGCCACGGGCCAGAACCCGGGCTGGTTGGCTGTTCGTCATGCGCCACGCGGTCTCTTCCGCGCTTCCCGGCTGAGGAGAGTCAGGCGTCTCATTGTGCACAGTTCTTGATAGCACGACTTGGCGCCCGCCGTCGCCTTGCGCGGTCGGTGTCGATCACCCCGTAGCCTGATGGGGTGTCGATGCCTGCCCCACAACCGCGCCTCTCCCGGGAAGTCGTGGTCCTCGGGATTATCGCGTTCTTCGTCATGGTCGGCTTCGGCGTTGTCATTCCGGTGCTTCCCGTGTTCGTGCGGAGTTTTCACGTCGGCTACACCGAGGTTGGCGCCGTAGTCTCGGCGTTTGCACTCATGCGCCTGGTGGTGAGTCCTTTCGTTGGCAAGTTCATCGACTGGATCGGTGAGCGCACCATCCTTGCCGTGGGTATTGGAATCGTCGCGGTCTCCAGCGCACTCGTGGGTATCGCCCACAGCTATGTCGAGGTCCTGGTATTGCGCGGTGCTGGCGGCATTGGCTCCGCGATGTTTTCGATCGCCGCGATGACGCTGTTGCTCGGTACAACAGCCCCATCGATGCGAGGGCGTGCTGTCGGCTTCTATCAGGGGGGATTTCTCATCGGCGGGATGGCGGGCCCGGCTATCGGCGGCCTGCTCGCGGCGATCTCGCTTCGGGCACCATTCTTCTTCTACGCGGGCACCCTCGTCATCGCGGGAGTCGTTGGTCTCGCCTTCCTGCGGCCGGTTTCGAAGCACACAAAGAACGAGCGGGATGCGTCGCTGGCGCAGATTCCGTTCCGCCTCGTCATCCTAGATCGCAGGTTTAGGGCCGCGTGTCTGGCCAACTTCGCTTCCGGCTGGGCGTCGCTTGGGGTGCGCAGCGCGCTCATCCCCGTGCTGATTGTCGAGGTGCTTCACAAGCCGGAACTCTGGACGGGAATTGCCTTCGCGGTAGCTGCCGTGGCTCAGACTATTGCTCTCGGCCCTGCCGGAACCTTCGTTGACAAGGTCGGCCGCCGCCCGGCCATCATCGGGGCGTACGCACTCGGCGCGGTCACGCTCTGTGCCATGCCGTTCGTCGGTGACATCTGGACGCTCACCGCGTTGCTTTGTGTCTACGGCATCGCCGCAGCGTTCATGGGTACTGCACCTGCGGCAGCAGTGGGAGACGCAGGCGGTGGCCGCAATGGTCAACCGGTGGCGATCTTCTCTGCATTCTCTGACCTTGGTGCGATCGTTGGACCACTTGCTGCGGGCGCACTGGTCGATGCCGTGTCGTTCCCCGCGGCGTTCGGCTCTGCGGTGGTTCTGATGCTCGTTGCGTCGCTGTATGCACTGCGGATGCCTCGCGAGCGTAGCGCGAAAGCGGTCACGATCGAGGGTTGACATTTCGTATTAACGATATATCGTTAATACATCGCAGAAGTTCTGCGATGGCTCACAGCTGAGCCGTAATGAAAGGCGTCTCACCATGATGCGCAACCACAACACACACAACCCACACTTCAGCCAGAACCCACGCAACCCGCATCTTGACCCCTCCGCTCGGTTTCACCGAGATCCAGAAGGGCGGGGTTTCGGGCACGGCTTCCCCGGTGGCTTTCGCGCGGGTCCCGGGTTCGGAGCGCGGTTTGACGAGGGTTTCGGGCCTCGCGGACCTCGACGTGCTGGCAAGGGCGATGTCCGGTCGGCAATCCTTTCGCTCCTAGCAGAAGGTCCATCCAACGGCTACGGGCTCATCAAGACCATCGCCGAGAAGACCGGTGGAGCTTGGCGCCCGAGCCCGGGCTCTGTGTACCCCACGCTGCAGCAGCTGGTCGATGAGGAGCTCATCGTTTCGAATGGCGATGGCCGCAAGACCGAGTTCGAGCTCACCGACGCCGGTCGTGAGCATGTGGAGCAGCACGCTGATGACTTCGAGAAGGCCTGGAATGCCACTCCGGGAAGGTCCGAGGAGTCTGCCGCTTTCTTCGAGAGCGTTGGCAAGCTCATGGGGGTTGTGCACCAGTTCCGCTCTGCCGCCAGCGACGCGCAGCGAGCCGCTGCCGTAGAGAAGCTCGACGACACTCGCCGCGCGCTGTATCGCATACTTGCCGACTAGAAAAAAGCCAGCAGCGACGGTTGGAGCGCTGGTATGTTCGCAAGTGCATCTGTCGAGTGCTGCGCGCTGAGGAGGCCCACACGGTGAAGAACGACCTTTCGACACTTCCGGCCGGCATCCTGGTCGCCATAGGCGTGCTGGCTGTCCTAGAGCTCGCGCTCAATGTGGTCGCGCTGGTGAGCTTGTATCGGCGCCCGCTCAACGAGGTTGCGCTGGGAAACAAGTGGGTCTGGGTGGCGATCATCCTCCTCGTGAACTTTTTGGGCGCCATCCTCTACTTTGCGATCGGACGCAAAGCCACGACGGCCGCAGGGGACCCTGAGCCCATCAGGGCTAACGCGCCAACTTCAGACGATGTCGCGGAAAGTCTGTATGGTCGTCGCGATGAGTCGGGCAACGAGTGAACGATGCGATTCGTGCCTCCGGGCTGACCAAGAGCTACGGGCCGCAGCGCGCGCTGGATGCTGTTGACCTGTCAGTTCAGGAAGGTTCGATCTTCGGATTCCTCGGGCCTAACGGCGCGGGAAAGACCACGATGCTGCGCCTGATGACCGGTTTAGCCGTGCCCACCGCGGGTTCCATTCAGGTGCTCGGACATGATGTCGCTTCGGCGGGTAACGCCGTGCGAGCAGAGATCGGGTTTCTCCCCGACGTCCCCGCGTTCTATGACTGGATGACGGCGGAAGATTTCCTTCGCTTTGCTGGTGGCCTCTTTGGACTTGGCGGAACGCTCTTGGCTGATCGAATGGCGATGCTCCTGGGGCTCGCAGGCCTGGGCGACGTGAAGACGAAGATCGGCGGATACTCGCGCGGGATGAAACAGCGCCTCGGAATCGCCCAAGCACTGATCAATGCCCCGAGACTGCTGCTCCTCGACGAACCGACCAGCGCGCTTGATCCGATGGGGCGAAAGGACGTGCTCGACATGATCGTGTCGTTGCGCGGCCGCACCACGGTGTTCTTCTCCACGCACATTCTCGCGGACGTCGAGCGAGTGTGCGATTCGGTGGCGATCCTGGATCGGGGCCGCGTGGTTGCACAGGCCCCCATCGATGAGTTGAAGCGTCGCTACGGCAAGCAGAAGGTCGTAGTCGAGGTGACCGACGGTGCGGATGCACTTGCCTCGGACATTGCACGCTGTGACTGGGCGGCATCCGTCGCGCGCGGTGCTCACGGCTCGATCGAGATCACCGTGACGAACATCGCGGTTGCCCAGCGTGAGATTCCGGCGATGGTGAGTGCGCGCGGTATCGGCCTTTCGCGGTTGGATGCGGGGGAGTTGGGTCTCGAGGAAGTCTTCGTGGAGCTCGTTGGGGGTGAGAAGTCGTGACCGGCTATGGCGTATTCGTCAGCAAGGAACTGCGCGAGATTGTACGAACCTGGCGCATCTGGGTACTGCCTGCGATCATGCTCTTCTTCGCGCTCACCGGACCGATACTCGCGCGGTTCACCCCCGAGATTGTCGGCGCCCTGGCGGGGAGTCAGCTCGGTCACATTGAGATCCCCACACCCAGCTATCTCGACGCGTATTCGAGCTGGATTAAGAACCTCTCGCAGATCACCCTGTTTGCGCTCATCATCATCTACGGTGGCATCGTTTCGTCGGAGACTAAGAGCGGCACGGCCATCCTCGTGCTCACGAAACCCGTATCGCGAACCGCCTTCGTCTCCATCAAGGCGATCGTGCACTCCGCATTCCTCTCGATAGTGCTGGTGCTCGGAACCCTCGTTACCTGGGCCGTCACTGCCGTAACGTTCGGCACAGCGCCCGGCGAAGCGCTCTGGGCGTCTGCGCTCGTCTGGCTTGTCTACGGGGTGCTGTTCATCACCGTCATGACGCTGTTCTCCGTGCTCATCGGCTCCGCTGCGGGAGCGGCAGGGGCGGGGATCGGAGCCTTCGTCTTGCTTTCGATTGCCGCTATTTGGAAGCCGCTCAGCGACTACTCGCCGGCGGGTCTGCCAGGCCAGGCCGCTTCTCTTGCCGCTCGCGCGACGACGGATTCGGTCCTCTGGCCAGTGACAAGCTCGCTCGCGCTGTCGATCCTCCTGGTTGCACTCGCCGCACTAATCTTCCGTCGCAAGGAGTTGTAGGCGCAGAATTTCCGCTACGAGGTGGATGTCGAGGGCTGGGGTGTAGTTGTCGTCGCGCCCGCGAGCCTCCCGGGCAGCGCGAGTGAGAGTAGTACGCCGGCCCCGGCGAAAGCGGTCGCCCACCAGAATGCTTGTTGGAAAGCGCCAGCGAGCGAAGCGGTTGAGGTTGCTCCCGCGGCTGCACCGGTGAGGATCACCACGAGCACCGCTGCGCCGAACGAACCGCCGACCTGGCTGGCGATGCGGGTGATGATGCTCGCGTCGGGCACATCGGAGCGTTCTAGGCCACGGAACCCGAGTGCCATCAGTGGAATCGTCACGACGCCGAGGCCAGCACCTCGTATGAAGAGTGCGGTCATCAGCCACCACTCGTTGGTGTGCGCATCAGCGAAGGCAAAGGGGAGTGTGCCCAGCAGGACGATGAGAAAACCGACCAAGACCAGCCAGCGTGCGCCCATGATGTCAGACAGTTTTCCAGCACGCGAGCGACTCGCGAGCGTGCCAAGACCTTGCGGGATGAGCAGTAGGCCGGCGACGAGCACGGTTGTTCGCCTCAGCTGTTGAAAGTACAGGGGCAGCAGCAGCATCGCACCATAGAGCGTGATTCCAGAAAGGAAGAGCAGCAGTGATGACGAGGCGAGCGGCCAATGCTTGAGCAGCCGCACATCGATCAGGGCATGGGAATGACGTCGCAGCGCCCAGACCACGAACGCGGCGATCAAGAACAGTCCGGCAATCAGTGGTTCGAGGACGTCGCCCCGACCGAATGCGCCCGTTTTTCCGGAGTTTGATACACCCCAGAGCACGCCAACCAGACCTGGAGCCATCAGTACGAAGCCGATGACGTCGAGCGGTGCGCGGCGCACCGGACTATCTTTTGGCATCACGATGACCGCCAATACGATCCCTGCGACGCAGAATGGCACGTTCACCCAGAACATCCACGACCAGTGCAGGTGTTGAAGGATGAGCCCCCCGATCACCGGGCCGAGGATTGGTCCGAGCACTGCTGGCAGGCTAATGACCGACATGATCTTGCCGAGGTTTTTCCCACCCGCGGCCTGCACGACTATGGTCGCCATCAGCGGCAGCATGATTCCGCCACCAACACCCTGGATTGTGCGGAATGCAATTAGGCTGCCAGCACTCCACGCCAGGCTCGACAGGATCGATCCGGAGAGGAACAGCGCGAGCGCGAATACCCACAACCGCTTACTGCCGAACACGCGCTGCGCCCAGCCTGTGATCGGCACGGTCACAGCCAACGCGAGGAGGTAGCCCGTCGTGACCCACTGGATGGTCGCGACCGAGGCATGCAGATCGGTTGCAAGCGTGTGCAGGGCGACCGCGACGATGGTTGTGTCAAAAAGCGCGGCCAGACCCCCCACGAGTACGGCCGTTATCATTCGCCATACGGCAGGATCGACCTTGGTCGATTCGGTTGTAGTCTCAGACACCACATACTCCTTTAGGTACAATGTGTATCTTTAGAGTAGACGCGAGGAGAAGAAACACAATGTCTCTTAAGGAAGATTCCCAGGATCACGTTCCCCAGCGTCGTCGCGGTGCCGCGCTCGAGGCTGTGCTGCTCGACGCCGCCTGGGAGGAGCTCGTCGAGAAGGGGTACGACCGGTTCACCATCGAGTCAGTTGCCGAGCGTGCTCGCACGAGCCGCGCCGTCGTTTACCGTCGTTGGCCGGGCAAGGCTGAATTGGTCAATGCCGCTGCTGTGCGGGCGGGCACGCAACAGCCCAACATCATCCCGGATACCGGGTCTTTGCGCACCGACATGATCGAACTGCTGCGCCAAGCGAACCGCTCCCGGGCGCAACTCGGTGTGCAGATGATCCTGCGTCTCGGCGGCTACTACACCGAGACCGGAACGGGCTTCGCGGAACTGCGCAGCGCCATCCTCTCTGGCCGTGGTAGCGCCACGCGGCAGATTCTCGATCGCGCAGTCACGCGCGGTGAGGCGGACCCAGCCAAGCTCACCCCCAGAGTCATTGGTGTGGCGTTCGACCTCTACCGGCAGGAGCTGATGATGACGCTCAAGGCCGTGCCTGACGAAGTGGCCGAGTCCATCATCGATGAAGTGTTTCTACCTCTCGTCTCACGTCGTTGATCACGGCTTCTCCTCTCAAAATAGTTACCAGAGGTATGCCCTTCTGCCGGAGCTGATGTAGCGTCGAAGCAGTAGTCCACGTTGTAGCAACGAGAAAGCGAAACATGCGCGTATTTCACGAACGGATGGTCGTACTCTCGACCCTGCTGTTCGTCGCGCTCGCCGTCGCCCAGGGTGGGTCCACCACCGTTCTTGTCGCCAGCATTGCGGCTGTTGCAGTTGCCGGTGTCGTCGCGGTGCGCTACGCCGCGGTCGTTACTGGATCTCGTGAACTCGTTGTGGGGGAGCGGGCGCACGCCCACAGACAGGGGCTGAGTACCATGCCAGCCCCGTCGCATCCGTCCACGGCAGGACGCCCTCTCACTCGAGCACCAGCGCGGTTGACCTCCGCCGCGTAGCAGTCCAACACCTCGTCCCTCAGCCTCCGTGAAGGCCATCGAAGTAGGGAGTGGATGTCGCGCGGCCATACGGTCACCCCTTCCGCTTCGACTGCAAGGACTCTCTTCATGGACCTCTTTTCGTTTCCTCCCATCGCCGCCATTTTCAACGGCGCCTACGCGCTCGTCGGAGGTATTGCTCAGCTGATCGCGCCCGTCGCGGGCAGTGCGAGCGCCGCCGTCTCGATCATCGTGCTCACCGTGCTCGTGCGCACTGCCCTCATCCCCGTCGGTATGTCCCAAGTGAAGGCCGAGTGGGTTCGCCGCAGGCTTGCCCCTATGCTGCAGGCGCTGCAGCGCAAATACAAGAAGAATCCGCAGCTGCTGCAGCGAAAAACCATGGCGTTATACAAAGCAGAGAAGACATCGCCGCTCGCCGGGATACTGCCCGCACTGGCGCAGGCGCCCGTGCTCTCGCTTGTCTACGCCCTGTTCCTGCGCACCACGGTCGATGGTCACGCAAATGCTCTGCTCGCTGAGCATCTGGGCGGGGTTCCGCTCGGCACCTCGTTTGTGCGCTTTGTGACGGCCGGTGCAGGCTTCTCCGGCCTTGTCGTCTATGCGGCGCTCTTCGTGATCCTGTGCACGACTGCCTGGCTTTCGCGGCGTATCGCTCGGCGCCTGGCTCCGCTGGTGAGCCCATCGGGTGCTGGCACTCCGCTGGCTGGGCTGGCCGTCATCCTGAGTTGGTTGCCCTTTATCACCGTGGTGTTCGCCGCGTTCGTCCCTCTTGCGGCCGCGCTATATCTGGCTATGACAACCGCGTGGACTCTGGTTGAGCGCGCTGTACTTCGCCGACGTTACTGGGGCGAGACTGGACTAGCAGTGAGTGGCAGGCCAGCGGTGGCTGGCCCCTAGTAACGCGCAGTGTCTCGGTATCGATAACTATTCACGATGTGCTGCGGTGTGGTGGACAGGGCGGTACAGAGCATGATGTAGCCTCTGGACATGACCATTGCTCCGTTCACGCGACGCTGGGTGGTTCTTACCCTGGGATGCATGTTCCTCCTGCTCGGAGTCGTAGTGCTGTTTACCCACCTCACGCTAGCCTTCGGCTGGGCTGCACGCTTGCCGATGTATGACATGGCTTTTTACCCAGGTCTTCCGAGCACGCCGTCCGTGCTCCGAACCGGCCAGGTTGTCGCATCGGCCGGAAATTATGCGAGCCTCGGCGGCCAAATTTCGATTGCTCTTGGAGTCACGCTACTGGCCGGCTGGGTCGGTTTTACTCTGGGTAGTTCCAGGAAGTATTTGCACCGCAGCTAGGCCTGAGTGTGGAGTCGCTCTCCACCAGCACGTGGCCTAGTGAACGGAAGTGAATTCGTTTGTGGCGTGTGCTGGCTTTCTAATGAAGAATGCCACGGGAATACCCAGTAGCGAGATGGCCGCTCCGTAAATGAAGGCTGAATGGATGCCTGCGGCGAATGCTGCGGGCAAGGAGGCCCCACCGGTGAGCAGTGTGCTCGCCCCTGCTGTTATGACGCTGATGAAAAGCGCAGTACCCACCGCGCCTCCTACCTGCTGGATAGCACTGACGATCGCGCTTCCGTGCGAGTAGAGATCGGGCTTGAGTGCCGCCAGTCCAGCAGTGAAGAGCGGGGTGAAGAGCAACGCGAAACCAAAGCTCAACGAAACATGGCCCGCGAGTACCCACCAGAACGAGGTGTATTCGCCTAGAAAGGTGAACGACCACATGACACCGCTGACGATGATCGCACCAGGCACCACGAGCGGTATCGGTCCGAAACGGTCGTAGAGCCGGCCGACAAACGGTGCGAGCATTCCCATAAGCAGCCCACCAGGGAGCAGCAGCAGACCCGTGTCCAATACGCTGAGTCCGAGAACGTTCTGTGTGTAGAGCGGAAGCAGGATGATCGTGCCAAACATGGTGAGCATGCTGATGGCGATCATCACGATGGAGAAACTGAAGGTGGGCGCGCGGAACGTGCGCAGATCAAGAAGCGCGATGTTGGCGCGTTGGAGCCAGAACTGCCGGGCACCGAACAGCACCAGGCCGATTGAACC
>JBDTAD010000478.1:0-13073 GCA_039924815.1 Lacisediminihabitans sp. | reverse complement strand
GGGTACGTCGAACGCAATCTGCGCACCGAACAAACGCGAGTCATCTCGCGCCTTCTCAATGACGCGTCGCACCGCAGGATCAACGGCCCACTCCCAGGGAGCACCAGCCAGGTTGCCGTAGGCGAGGATGAAACGGCCGGGTGATGTGGCGAGTGCGTCATACGCTGCCTCACCATGCTCTACCGTGCGGAGTCCGTGCGACCAGTCGACACTCGTAGTCACACCGGACTCGACGGCGTCGAGAGCGGAGATCAGGTTTCCGGCTGCCACGTCTTCCGGGCGAAACTTCATGCCGTGCTCGAGGTAATACCAGACGAAGTACTGGGTCAGAGTCCAGTCGGCTCCATAGGCGCGCATGGCCGTCTGCCACATGTGGCGGTGGGTATCCACCATCCCCGGCATGATGATGCCCCGCTCGGCATCGATCTCGAATGTGTTGTCCGGCACAGTGAGCGAGACGCCCACCTCCGCGATTTTCCCGTCGACCACGAGAACATCGCCTCGCGGAATGACGGTGTGGGAATCATCCATGGTCAGGACGATTCCGTTCCGAAATACAACTGGCTGTCCGGTTTGGGGTACACCGTTACTCGACATGCGCTCATCCTCCTTGAGAAGCGTCCGGCGAGCGCCTTCGCACGCCGCGACCGACCCTGCGCTCCAGGGCAATGCGTACAACCTTGACAATTTCGAGTCAGTCAGCTTGACTCAGATTGAAGCATGACTGAACACATATGTCCAGTGGTACTGCTAATCGCCGCCTCTCGAGGGCGACGGATCTTGCCGTCTCATGCAACATTCAGATCCCATTACAGCCTCAAGGGAGAAGCCATGAGTGAGCGCACCATCGTTGTCGTCGGAGGCACGTCCGGCATCGGACTAGAACTCGTCAAAGACATAGTTGCTCGCGGAGATCGCGCAGTGATGACCGGCCGCGACCAGACTCGCACCGCAGAAATAGCCGCGTCTGTGGGAGACCGCGTCACTCCGGTCGCGCTCGACATCTCCGAACCAACCACCATCGCCGGCCAGCTCGCGAGCATCGGCAAGGTACACGGCCTTGTGCTTGCCGCCATCGAGCGCGATGCTAACACCGCTCGCGACTATGACATTGCGAGGGCCATCCGCCTAGTGACGCTCAAGCTAGTTGGCTACACCGAGGTCATCCACACTCTTCTCGATCGGCTCGATCCCACGGTAGATACAGGCATCGTGCTCTTCGGCGGCCGTGCGAAGGATGCGCCGTACCCGGGTTCGACGACCGTATCGTCGATCAACGGTGGTGTCTCTGGAATGGTCAAGACTCTCGCGCTCGAACTCGCGCCCATCCGGGTTAATGCGATTCACCCCGGAATCGTTGGCGACAGCCCGTTCTGGGCAGACAAGCCCGCCGGTGTCCTCGAAGCCTACGAGTCCCGCACGCCGGGGGGAAAGCTTGCGACGATGGCCGACATTGTCGACGCAACGCAGTTCCTCCTGAACAATCGCGGGGTTTCTGCGGTAAACCTCAACGTCGACCGCGGCTGGCGAATTTCGTAAGATTTCGCCAGCGAAGCTGACCGCGGCCTGACGACAGACGGACTACTTCGCCGCGCGCAGCTTCGCGATTTCGTAGAGGGTAACGCTCGCCGCGATTCCCGCGTTGAGAGACTCCGTCGACGAACTGATCGGGATGGACACAACGGCATCGCAAGTCTCGGTGACCAGGCGGGACAGACCCTTGCCCTCGCTACCGACCACGACGACGAGCGGCTCCTTCGCCCAGCTCAGGCCGGGCAGCGAGACGTCGCCGCCACCATCCAGTCCGAGCACAAAAACACCGCGCTCCTTGAGCGCCTTGAGAGACTGGGTGAGGTTCGACGCCATCGCAACAGGGGTGCGCGCCGCGGCTCCGGCCGAGGTCTTCCAGGCTGCTGCGGTGAGCCCGACCGAGCGACGCTGCGGCACGATCACACCGTGGCCACCAAAGGCAGCAACCGAGCGGATGATTGCACCAAGGTTGCGAGGGTCGGTCACGCCATCAAGCGCGACCAACAATGGCACTTGTCCACGCAACAGGATCTTGTCGAGCAGCTCGTTGGGGTGCGCGTAGTTGTACGGGGGCACCTTGAGCGCGAGTCCCTGGTGCACTGAGTCGAATCCGGCCAGACGATCGAGCTCGGGGCGCATGACCTCGAGGATGGGAAGGCCGCGCTTCGTGGCGATCGACATGACCTCCTTCACTCGGTCGTCGTACTCGATGCGAGTGGCGACATAGAGCGCCGTCGCCGGGATGTTCGCACGCAACGCCTCGAGAACGGAATTGCGCCCCGTGACGACCTCGATGTCATCCGTCTGCTTGGGCTTGTTGGTGCGTTGCGGCCGCTGTGGGGCACCAAAACTCGAACCAGCCTTGCCCGAGCGCTGACCTCCGGCCGCGACAAAGCGATCCTGGGCTGCCTTACGCTTGCCTGCAGGGTGGTACGGACGATCCTCTGCCTTGGGCGTGGGCTTCTTGCCCTCAAGCGCCTGCCTGCCCTGCCCGCCGGAACCGACCTGCGGACCCTTGCGGCCCTTGCGTACCGCGCCAGCGCGCGGCTTGTTCGCTCCTGATGACTTCATGATTCCAAGCTCCAATGTGACCCCGTTGGGGTGTCTTCGACGTGGATGCCGGCGGCAGCCAGTTCGTCGCGTATGCGGTCTGCGGATGCGAAGTCGCGGGCCTTGCGTGCGTCCTCGCGGTCTTCGATGAGTTTCTCCACAAGCGTGCCGAGGGCGACACTGGTGGGGTCTGAGGTGGCGTGGCGCCACTCGGGAGAACGCGGGTCGATACCCAGCACCTCGATCATGGCGGTCACTTCGCCGCGCATCTGGGCCGCCTCGCCGAGATCCTCGGCGTCGAGTGCGGCGTTGCCGGCACGAACGCGGTCGTGGAGCACGGCCAAGGCCTGCGGGATCGCGAGGTCGTCATCCATAGCCTCAGCGAACTCGTCGGGCACGACCTGGGCACCGCTGCCGGAGAAGCGTGTTCCGGTGAGGCGGCGATCGGCGCGGGAGAGAAAGACTTCAATGCGTTCGAGCGCGGCTTCTGCCTCGACGAGGGCACCATCGTGGTAGTCGAGCGTCGACCGGTAGTGCGCGGCCCCGAGATAATAGCGCACGACCAGCGGCCGCGCCTGCTGCAAAAACTCCGACGCGAAGATCGAATTGCCGAGCGACTTCGACATCTTCTGGCCGTTGATGTTCACTAGCCCGTTGTGCACCCAGTAGTGAGCGAAGCCGTCGCCGGCCGCGCTCGACTGGGCGAGTTCGTTCTCGTGGTGCGGAAAGCGCAGGTCGAGGCCACCGCCGTGAATGTCAAAGTGCGGCCCCAGGTAGCGGGACGACATAGCGGAGCACTCGATGTGCCAGCCAGGCCGACCGGCTCCCCATGGCGAGTTCCAGGATGCCGATTCCGGCTCCTCTGGCTTGTGGCCCTTCCAGAGTGCGAAATCGCGGGCGTCGCGCTTACCCCTCGGGTCAGCATCCGCTGCCGGTGCCATGTCGTCGAGCTTCTGCCTGGTGAGCTCTCCGTAGCTCGGCCAACTCTTGGTATCGAAGTAGACGTCACCCGAGTCATCGCTCGCCGCATAGGCGTGGCCGCGATCAATCAGGCGCTGGATGATCTCCTGCATCTGCCCGATGCTCGCAGTGGCTCGCGGCTCGTACGTGGGAGGGAGGATCCCGAGCTGGTTGTAGCTTGCAGTGAACTCGAGTTCGTAGCGGTAGGCAAGGGCCCACCACTCCTCTCCGTCGCTCGCTGAGCTTGTCGAAGCAGAACCACCACGCGCGTTGTCGAGGATCTTGTCGTCGATGTCGGTGACATTGCGCACCAGAGTCACATCGAAGCCGCGATAGCTGAGCCAGCGCCGCCACTGGTCGTACACGAGAGCGGAACGCAGGTGACCGATGTGTGGAGAAGACTGCACTGTTGGCCCGCACACGTAGATGCCGACGGCTCCCGGCACGATCGGCACGAGGTCGGTCAACGCCTGGGTCTTTGAGTCGTACAGCCGCACAGTCACTGGGTAATCCTACCGATCGCGGTGCAACAGGGCACTCGCCATGACAGCGACGCCCTCGCCTGCTCCTGTGAAGCCCAGACCGTCGGATGTCGTGGCCGCTACGCTCACGGGCGCCCCGATCACCGCGCTCAGTCTCTGCTCAAGTTCGGCTCGGCGCGCGCCGATCTTCGGACGGTTGCCCACGAGCTGCACCGCGACGTTGCCAATGCTGTATCCGGCATCCGTCACCAGACGCACGGTTGCCTCAAGAAACACGTCGCCGTGCGCTGCCGCAAAGCGCGGATCTTCGGTGCCGAAATTGCTTCCGAGGTCTCCGAGTCCGGCCGCGGACAGCAGCGAGTCGCACACCGCGTGGCTGAGCGCATCACCGTCGCTGTGGCCCGAAAGCCCCGGTTCGTCAGGCCAGTAGAGCCCACCAAGCCAGAGCGGCACATTCTCGTCGAAGGCGTGCACGTCCATACCGATTCCGGTACGCATAGTCTGTCCGCTTCCGGTCATGCCCTCGGCCCTGCGCAGGTCGCTGGCCGTCGTGATCTTGAACGCGAGCTCGTCACCATCGATGACGGTGACCGGATGTCCGGCCGCAGCAAACACGGCCGCGTCGTCCGTGAAGTCTTCCGCGACTTCGGCGTACGCGTCCACGAGCTGCCCGCGCGGGAATCCCTGCGGAGTTTGCACGGCCACCAGACTGGAGCGATCGAGGGTGCGCTCGACGAGTCCTCCGGCATCCGTCTGCTTGATCGTGTCGCTGACCGCGAGCGCCGGAATCACTCCGGCTCCGGTGGCCCGAACGGCCGCGATGACCTCGTCGAACAGCGCCGAGGGCGTCAGAGCACGAGCTGCGTCATGCACGAGCACCGTCTCTACGGAACTCGCAAGCGCAGCCATACCCGCAACCACGGAGCGTTGCCTCGTGTCACCCCCGCTGACGACGACCGCTTCGGATGCTCCCCAGCGAGTCGCGGCGACGATGAGCCTCGCCGCATCCAGTCGCTCCGCAGGCACAACGAGCACCACCTGGGCGGGCTCAACCATGCCTGTGACCGCGCTCAAGGCGCGCTCCAGTATGCTCACACCGCCGAGGCGAACGAACGCTTTCGGCTCGCCAGTCCCTAAACGCGCACCGCTTCCGGCCGCGACAAGAATGACTCCGATCGAGGGAGCACTCATTCGGACACTCCTCCGTGAGGTCTAGACAAGTTCGACGAGCGAACCGGCTCGGCCCTTCTGAAGGCGAACGCCGAGAACTCTACGAGGCCAGAACCTCGTCGAGAACGTTGGATGCCTTCTCTTCGTCAGTCTTCTCAGCCAACGCGAGCTCGGAGATCAGAATTTGACGAGCCTTGGCGAGCATGCGCTTCTCTCCGGCGGAGAGGCCGCGGTCCTGATCGCGACGCCAGAGGTCCCGAACAACCTCGGACACCTTGATGACGTCGCCGGAGGCGAGCTTTTCAAGGTTGGCCTTGTAGCGGCGGGACCAGTTGGTGGGCTCTTCGGTGAACGGGGCACGAAGCACCTCGAATACCTTGTCGAGACCCTCCTTGCCAATGACGTCACGAACACCGACGAGGTCGACGTTCTCTGCCGGCACCTCAATGGTCAGGTCGCCCTGAGTCACATTGAGCTTGAGGTAGAGTTTTTCCTCGCCCTTGATCGTGCGGGTCTTAACTTCAGTAATTGTGGCTGCGCCGTGGTGGGGGTATACGACGGTTTCGCCGACCTCAAAAAGCATGGATGGGCTCCGTTCAGTGGCCTCTAGTTTACCACAGGGAGTTCCGAGTAAGGGTCCCCTTACCTTTGGGAGAGTGGCAGGGGTCACTAGGCTAAACTCTGAGTAGGTTTCCGCGGGCAGACACCGCGAGTACGAAGCCACACATCTTTGTTTCTGGAGGGTCCTGTGAGAGCACGTCGTGCGGCATCCGTAGTCCTGGCAGCCGCGGTGCTGCTGAGCACGGCCGGGTGCACATTCTTTGCACCCCAAACCACCCTTAAGCCCTACGACGCGAGCGATGGAGTGAACACGCAGATCGGCGACGTCTACATTCGCAATGTGCTGCTGCTGGTCAACGACACGGGTGACGCGAGCCTGCTCGCCAACGTTGTGAACGAGACCGACAACGGCGTGAACGTCACGTTCCAGTACGAGGGCAAAGACAGCGACGGCGTGAGTGGCAAGGTGAATGACTCGGTCTTCGCTAACCCAGACAAGACCGCCAGCGTCGGTGGCAAGCACAACCCGCGCATCACCCTCACCGGGATTGACGCCAAGGCGGGGTCACTTTTCCCCATATTTGTGCAGTACGGCAACAAGACCGGCAAGCAGTTGTTGGTTCCCGTGTTAGATGGCACGCTGAAGCCGTACAACCAGTTGCTGCCGACGCCCGAGCCTACGAACTAAGCAAGCTACTCGTCGAAGCGGTAGCCGAGCCCTCGCACGGTCATGAGCATGACCGGCTCCGACGGCTCTTTCTCAATGCGTGAGCGGATGCGTTTGATGTGCACGTCGAGCGTTTTGGTGTCGCCGAAGTAGTCCGCCCCCCAGACTCTGTCGATGAGTTGACCGCGCGTCATCACCCGACCGGCATTGCGCATCAGAAACTCGAGCAGTTCAAATTCCTTGAGCGGCATCGATACCTCTGCGCCACGCACCACAACCGTGTGGCGTTCGAGGTCCATGCGCACATCCCCGGCGGCAAGTGCGGTGGCTTCGTCGTCATCCGTCTCCACTCTGCGACGAAGCACTGCCCGCATTCGCGCGAGCAACTCCCGCGTCGAGTACGGCTTGGTGATGTAGTCATCAGCGCCGAGTTCGAGCCCAACGACGATATCGACCTCGCTGTCTTTGGCCGTCAACATGATGATCGGCACCTGCGAACGCGTGCGGATCTCACGGCACACCTCAGTGCCGGGGATACCCGGGAGCATGAGGTCGAGCAGTAACAGGTCAGCCCCGTGCCGGTCGAACGCGCGGAGAGCCGAAGGGCCGTCCTTGGCCACAGCGACCTCGTAGCCCTCGCGCTCGAGCAGGTAGGCGAGCGGTTCGCTCAGCGATTTCTCGTCCTCCACAATGAGTATCCGGGTCATGGGGTTACCTCCTGCACAGTGGCGAGCGCGTGGGATGCTTCGGGGAGGCGCACGGTAAAGGTCGAGCCGCTTCCCTGCTGCGACCACACCCTTACATCTCCGCCGTGGTTCTGCACGACGTGTTTGACGATACTGAGCCCGAGACCGGACCCGCCCGTGCGCCTAGACCGGGCTGGATCGACGCGATAGAAGCGCTCGAAGACCCGCTCGAGTTCCTCTTCGGGGATGCCCTCGCCCTGATCGGTGACCGCAATCTCCACGACGCCGTCGACCTGGCTCACGCCTATGCCTACACGGGCATGTTTCGGTGAGTACTGCACGGCATTGGCGATCAGGTTATGCAGCGCGACGACGAGCAACGCTTCGTCGCCGTATACCTCGGCACCAACGTCTCCCCCGTTGATCAGCTGAACCTTGTGCGAATCCGCGAGCACGCCGCTCTGATCGATGGCCTGCGCCACCACGGAATCGATCTCGACGATGTCGGGTTTGCTCAGGGCATCCGCGGCCTGCAGGCGCGAAAGTTCGATGATCTCCTGGGTGATGCGAGCCAGCCGTTCGGATTCCTTGGTGAGTCGCTTGGCGAAGCGCCGCACCTGATCCGGATCGTCGGATGCGGCTTGCAGTGCCTCGGCGAGCAGTCCGACCGCACCGATCGGAGTCTTCAACTCGTGGCTGATGTTCGCCACGAAATCCCGGCGCACCGCATCCAGTCGATACGACTCTGTGCGATCCTCGGCCAAGAGAAGCACGTAGCGAGCGCCGAGGCGGGCTGCCCGAATGAAGAGGTAGATGCTCGCCTCGCCGAAAGGTCCGCGGGCGAGCTCGAGTTCGCGGGTGACAGCGTCGCCGTCGCGTCTCACCTGATCGGCCAGCTCGACCAGTTCGGGATGGACGAGTCGCTGGTTCCACACCAGACCAAACGCGAGCGCTCCGGGCGAGGCCTTCACAACATTGTTGGAGGGGTCAAGCACGATGCCACCCGATTCGAGCGCGTCGAGTACGCCATCGATTCCATCCGGCACATCCGGGCTCACGACATCAGCGGCACGCTGGCCTCGCCGCGCAGCGGCGACCAGAATGCCGACGATCGCGGCACCGGCGGCAACGCCGACAACGAGCGCGAGAGGCACGAGCCAGACGGTGTCCATAGCGACTAGATTAGTTTCAACTCTCGGCCAGCCACGCAGGCGGCCGCGAAATCGGCGCAAGGTGGCCGGCTGTTCAACAGACGATCACCTGCCGTTAACCTTCGTGGGTCACCATGGCCCGGACTGGCTGGCCTGTGCCGGTCGCGATCTGCCTATTCGAGAGGGACGTCCATGCGCGAGGTATTTCAGCAGGAGCTGCGCGAGGTGCAGGAACGCCTGGTCGAGATTTCGGGGCTTGTCGCGGTCTCGATTGAGAACGCGACACGAGCTTTCAATGAGTCCAACGTCTCCCTTGCGGAAACCGTGATTGCCGACGACGACAAGATCGACGAGCTCACCGTGAGCCTCGACGAACTCGCCATCGACATCCTGGCACGGCAGCAGCCCGTGGCGCGCGACCTGCGCATAGTAGTGAGCGCACTGCGCATCTCCTCATCGCTCGAGCGGATGGGTGACATGGCGGAGCACATCGCCCAACTTGCGCGCTACCGCTTTCCAGAGAAGGTCGTTCCCAAGGGGCTGCGCGGCACATTCAAAGAACTCGGTGCCCTGGATGTTGAGATCGCGGGCAAGCTCACCGAACTCTTGAAGACCGAAGACGTGCGCCTCGCCGAGGAGATCCGCAACGACGACGACCGCATCGACGCGCTACACCTGAGCGTCTTCGACAAAGTGCTCGGCGAGACGTGGAAGGGTGCGACCGTCGACACTGTCGACGCAACCCTGGCATCCCGCTATCACGAGCGGTTCGCCGACCACGCTGTCTCGATCGCCAAGAAGGTGCAGTACCTGGCCACCGGTGACTGGATCCCCACCGACGACTGACCGCTCGACAGGCGGTGCCAGTTTCAGTTCCTGCGCTCAGGTGTCTGTAGTCGATCGGTAACCGAGTCCGAAGAACTCTGCGATCACCTGGGCGGCGACAATGTCGTGCCCCGTTGCGCCGAGGATCCGATACGTCTCGGTGGGGTTCGGAATGGTGTGGCCACCACCGATGATCGAATACAAGGTAACGGGTGCGGATGTGGGCTGCCGGTAGTCGGTTCGCTCGACGCTGGTGCGTTTGGAAGGGAATCGCGACTCGACGACCGCACTCGACGAAGGTGCGGTGATGCCGTTGCGCTTGGCGTAGTAGTCCGCCGAGTCCCGGGCGGAGAGCGCTGGGCCCCACGGAAGGCGGGCGCGCCATCCGGAGGTTCCTCCTCGATAGGGCACCATCGGATCCTTCGTCCCGTGGATGAAGAGTGCGGGCAGTCCCACGAGGCCGCTATCTACCGGATGTTGGACCCCCGCGACGAGCTGCGAGGCCGAGATGGACGCGATGCCGGCCAGTCGCTCGGGGACCTCGTGGGCCATCCGCATCACAAAATGGCCTCCATTGGAGTAGCCGAGGGCGTAGACGCGATCCGGGTTGCCGCCGAACTCCGAGGCGAGATATTCAACGAGCGCCAACGCGAAGCCAACGTCGTCGATCGCACCGCCGCGCGTGGAGTCACTTGGCTCTCGTGCGTTCCAGCGCTTGCGGAGACCGTCGGGATAGGCCACGATCGCTCCCTCCGCGGCCAGCGCGTCGAAGGTTCTCCCGGCGAATCGGCGAACACCCTCACCGGTCTGGTTCGAACCATGGAAGACGAGCACGATCGGACGGTCTTGTCCGCGGAAGCGGGCCTCGTCGCTAGAGACGACCACCATCGATCTCTCGCGGCCGTCAAAGCGGAAGCTGCGCCTCACTGCTTCGATACCTGCGACCGCCGTCACGTCAGTTTTCCCACGCATCTTTCGATGATAAACGCGCTTTCCTGGGGGTTGAGCTGGCTCAGACTCCCCCGGACTAAGCCGGGCGACCGCAGAAGCGAGACCGTCGACGCAGCGGTTGAACTAGTCGCGAAGGGACTGGGATTATGTGGATCGCCTTCATTCCAACCAAGATGCGCTAACTTGTGAACTGTGTCGGTACGCAAGCGTCTCAACGGTGCCCTTTCTCGACTGACTGGGTATGAAGTCCGACGCGCCCCACGCGGCCCAGCGGGCAGTCGTGGCGGCCCGGCGGCGAAGATTCCGGCGGATATCGACGAGGAAACCGCGGCAATCATTCGCGCGGTACAGCCGTACACAATGACCAACGTCGAGAAGCTCTACGCCGTCGTCTCGGCGGCACGCTACGTCACCCGGTACAACATTCCAGGCGCGATCGTCGAATGCGGCGTGTGGCGCGGTGGGAGTATGCACGCGATTGCTCGGGCGCTTGACGCGGCAGGCGCACACGAACGAGACCTGTACCTGTTCGACACCTACGAGGGGATGACAGCGCCCAGCCCGCGAGACCGCCGTGGCGACGGCCGAACAGCGGCCGACCTCATGGCGTCCTACGGAAAGACGTCCCGCGTGTGGGCCTATGCGTCGTTGGAAGATGTGCAGGAAGGATTTACTCACGTCCCGTACCCCCAGGAACGACTGCATTTCATCAAAGGCCCGGTCGAGCAGACTATCCCCACTGAAGCGCCCGAACGTATCGCCGTGCTGCGGCTGGACACCGACTGGTACGAGTCGACAGCACACGAGCTGGTGCACCTCTACGACCGGCTCGTTCCTGGCGGTGTGCTGCTGCTCGACGACTACGGCTGGTGGCAAGGCTCACGCGAGGCTGTCGACGAGTTCATGGCTCGTACTGGCGCCCCGCTCTATCTCGCGCGCACCGGCAGCGGACGCGTTGCCATCAAACCTGCCAGCTGACCGCATCCGCTGCCGATGGCTGCACAGGCGGCCTCGACGTCGAGGTGGCACCCGCGTTTCCGAGCATGAAGCCGTCGCCGTGTTCACTCAGCACTCCTCAGCTTCATGAGATCCCAGGAGCGTTCAGCAGTGTTCAGGGCGAGATCGACCAGGACAACCCCTACGGCGAGCTAATCGCTCGCTAATCAGTCCTCCGACGAAGCGCGGGCGATGGCCGACCAGAAGCTGGTCGACACCACCGGGCGCAGCATCCTGATCGCGACAGGGGCTTTACTGCAGCACTGATCTGTTCTGCTCAACACTCTCAGACACCGTCAGCTCGCAGAGTTGACATCGCTCCGCACTCAGCCTACTGTTCTGGTGTACATATACAGTTGCGATGACGAGGAGCCCGGTGCACATTATTCTGTCCCGCACCAGCGGCGTGCCGATCTATGAGCAGATCAAAGTGCAATGCCGCGCCGCGGTGCACAGTGGCGATCTTCCCGAGGGCGCTCTCTTGCCCTCCTTGCGGCAGCTCGCCGCGCAGCTGCGGGTCAGCCTCATCACGGTGACTCGTGCCTACAACGACCTCGTCAGTGAAGGGCTCGTCACCAATGAGCATGGCCGCGGATTCGTGGTGAAGCCCATTGATCAGGAGCTCGCACACGCGGCTTTGACTGAACGCTTCGAGCGAGCTCTCACAGAGACCATCACGATGGCCCGGGCAGCGAAAATCGGCTGGAATGCCCTTCAAGAAAGAGTGGAACGAGAATGGAATCAATGACCATGGACAACGCTCTTGCGATGCGCCAGTTAACGGTTCGACGCGACTCCTTCACCCTCAAGGATGTCGACCTTCAGGTGCCGAGCGGCTACGTAACCGGAGTGGTCGGCCCGAATGGCGCCGGCAAAACAACTTTGCTCAAGACCGCTCTCGGGCTTCTGACGCCGCGTTCGGGAGAAGTGACGGTGCTGGGACACCCCGCTGGTAGCAAGGAGGTCCAGGACCGCATCGGAGTGGTACTGGATCGAGCCACTGTGGCACCGGAATGGCGAGTGGGAACGATCGGCCGCAGAATCGGACGTCTGTACCGCAGGTGGGATGAGCAGCAATATCGCGGCTTCGTGGACCGATTTGGGATCCCGCTTCGGAACAGAGTCGACGCGCTGTCTCGTGGGCAAGCGGTGAAACTGTCGATCGCAATTGCACTCGCCCACAATCCGGAGATCCTCATTTTGGACGAACCAACAAGCGGTCTCGACCCCGTATCGCGGCGTGATCTCGCCGACGTCATCCGCGAGTTCATGGTGGACCCGGCACACACCACGGTGTTTTCTACGCACATCACCTCGGAGCTCGACGATCTCGCTGACAGGATCATCGTGCTCAACGCTGGCACGGTCGTATTCGACGGCATGCTGCACGACCTTCACGAGAAATATGTGATGGCCCGCGGACCCGCTCCGCTTCCCGCATCCGCCCGCGCGGTTGCGATCGGCGCACGGTTCGACTCACAGGGCGGCTACGAGGCTCTCATCCGAATCGAAGACACCGCTAAATTCGGGCAGGATGCCGTCATCGAAGAGGCGTCGACGGATGACGTGGTCATTCATTTCGCCGGGCACTCGCAAGCGAAGCCCTTCCTTGGATCGGAGGCCGCAGCATGATCGCCGCATTCACTCGATTCGACTGTGTCAATCTCGCGACAACGCAGGCACGCCGCGTGCTCATCCCACTGATGTTCGTCATCGTTATGGGAATCGCACTTCCGTTTAGCACTGCACCCGTCCTCATCGGCGCATTAGTCGTCGTCGCCTCGCTGTCGTACCCGTTCCAGGCGGACGAACGTGGACTCCTTGACACCCTCTATGCCACGACTTCAGTGACGAGGCGGGATGTGGTTATCGGACGGTACCTGACGGTCCTTCTGTATGCGATTTTTGCCACCGGGATCGGTGTCATCGTCTCTCTCGTGGATGACACCGTACGTCACCAACAATTCGAGTGGCCGGCTATGGCGAGTGCTCTCCTCGCCGCGTTTGCCCTCGTCGTCGTTGGCGTTTCGGTGCAACTCCCGGT
>JBDTAD010000477.1:0-3056 GCA_039924815.1 Lacisediminihabitans sp. | reverse complement strand
CGTTCGAGCAAGCAGGTGTATTTCGAGCTCAACGCGATTCCGGGTGTCTCGTCGGCTCAGTTGAACGGTGGCTCGTCGGGTATGCCTGGCCGTGACCAGATCGGCGCTGCCCTCGCCCTTGAACCAGCCTTTGGCCCGGACGTCGCCGTACTGCTCGACTACGTGCTCGCGGAACTCTGGTCGCAGACCTCAGTGCACCCGACCACCGTCGTGACCGTGTCGATACAGAGGGGTGACGACATCGTCGACCTCGAGAGCGTGGCGACAACTCTCGGACTGAAGAATGTTGGCACCCGCGTGTTTGCCGTCGACACGAGCGATATGGCTAAGCACTATGGAGCTTGGCCGGGGCCCGTCCCCAAACTGCCCGCTGTGCTTGCCTCACCCACGGCAACGCCGAGCCCCTGAGAGGAACTCTTGAATATGATGGGCGTCAATGGCGCTGTGGGCGGCACCTTAGCGAACGAAGTGTTTGGAGTGTCTCCGATAGTGAATAGGCTTTCCCAATGACAGGAAAACGACCTGGTCCACGAAAACCGGTGAGCAAGGCCAAGACTCGTAACAGCATCCTGTTCGGTGTGGTGATGACCGTTGTCCTTCTGGCGCTGGGTATTTTCATCCCGTGGCAGGGATCGACTTTTCCGCAGAATTTATCGTGGTTGTGGTTTTCGGTAGCGATTGGTGCCGCCGTTTCTTTCAGTCCCGGTCGTCTTTTTGGATTGTGGTTATTTCTCGGCCTCCTGCTCGACGCGGTCGTGCTCGGACTATTCGGGCACCGGGGTTACTTGACAATTTTCTGCGTCTATCTGGCGGGGGCGGTATTTGGGGCGACGATTCAGTCGATCTATCGTCGACGTCGAGGTGTTGCACCTCTGAACGGGGGAATTGTCGCTCAAGAGAAGGCTGGCACTATGCCGGACGCGCTTATTGTTGCCGTTTATCCCCGTGACGACGTTCGGTGGGCCGATGACGGGGTCGAGCGATCAGGCCAGATCGAGGTCCGTTCAGCAGGTGCAGATCAGGCGACGAATGAAAGCCGAGCCATGGGCGACTTCAGCGCCTTTTCGCCAGTGATTTCCATTGGTGGGAAATTCGAGTTGCAGGTCACCGCGACGTTTGGGCACGAGCACTTCGACCAGAAGTTCCATTTTTACGTGACGGGCGACGAAGATGATGTGCAGGACTGCACCGTCGGTGCAGAAATGCAGGTAAAAAGTCGTCGAGGGGTTCGGAAAACTGCTGACGGCTTCGAGTTCGGAGCCACAGTAATGGGAGCGAAGCTCGAGAAGCCCCAGTGATTGTGCGACGCGACGCTGACAACGGGTTCGAGAAAAGCGTGCGACAGAGGCATTCAGCGGCGAATGGATTGATCAGGACGATCCCTCTCGGGACTGTCTTCCCCGGAGTTCTCTTGGTCATCGGATTGGTGCGGCAGGACCATCTGGACGATGCATTGCGCCAGGATTGGTTCGTACTCGTGCTTGCCTTTGTCGTCGGCGCGCTCACCGTGGCGCTGCCTCGCAAGTTTCCGCTGTTGGCAGCGATTGTCGCGATTGTCGTGTTCGCGGGTATATCTACCAGCACCGCATTCGCTCCGATTGCGCTGATGTGTTCTGTACTGGCTGGATTCTTCTTCGGATTGTTCGTGCGCGCACTCCTCTTTCAAGGGAAACACTGGAACGACCCACGCTCGAATAAGGTTCACCGGTAGCGGCAGAAATCGATGGCTGCGCAGCACCGGAACCGCGAGTGAAGACCGTAATAGCGCTACAAACGTGAGGTGACACGAATGAACCAGACAACCACGATCGTGCTGAGTGTCGTGTTCACTCTCGTGGTATTAGTGGGCGTGACGGCATTCGTGTCGAGCCGCGTACGTCGCGCGTCGAGCGTGTCCACGCGAGAGGCGACTCGGTCGAACGTCTCATTTATCGTGTGCTCCCGGCGTTGGCAGAGCATCCTGCTTCGAGGAACGGGTATCCTCTTCGTCGTCATCGGATGCCTGCTGTTGCTGGTTGCGATTGTGCCAGGCACTATTCCATCTGCCCAAGGAGAGGGCATTCCCGGAGTGATAATTGCCATCGTTGGACTCGTTTTCCTGTGGCTGGCGCGGAGGCTGGCCCGGGCGCGTCTCGAGGTCACGCCCGATTCGATCTGGGTTTTTCGGGGGAGGGGTACGCCGCGGGAGGTCCCGGTAAGCAGCATCGCGCGACTTCGGGCGATGACGAGCAACAACTACGGTGGGGTGGTGATTCATCCCGAGCAGGGTCGTTCCTTCTCCGCCAATCGCCTGATGCTCGGCTATTCACAGCTGATCGACTACTTGCAGACCAACCGCCCCGACCTCCCGATCCCAGACGCTTCAGGGCCATTGTGAGCGACAATGCGGTCAGGCGCGGCGTTCTGAGGCTGTGAACACCACCCGATCACCTTCCGGCGTTTGCACAAGAGCGATAAGGCCTCGAGTTCTTCAACGACGGCTTAGTGGTTGTGGCGCAGTCCGTTAGCATTGCTCGGTAACGATTGTGAACGGAGGGCGCAAGTGTGAGTGAGGAAGACTCTCCCATGATCGCTCCGCCGCCCGGTCTGATCGAGCCGAAATCGAAGCAGGCTGCGCCAGCAGATGCTGCAACGGATGCCGTTTCGACCGAGCTCGAGACCTTTATTACCCTGCCGCCCGGCACCTTTGACTCTGGAACCTACCGGGTGGCGAACCCTCGCGTCGTGCCGGCTCGCGCTCACAAGGCCAGCGAAGACATTGTTTTCTTCCCCTCCGGGGTTGGTGCGCCAGCCCCCGCAGCTGCTGTTGCTCCTGCAGCCCTGCTCGATGCGGTTCAACAGTGGCGACTCGTGCTCCCGGGAGGCATCGGCGCGAAAGCGGTAGAGGCATCCCTCTTCATCGGGCGCAATCCCGCGCGCGCTGCAGAGCGCCCCGAGGCGGAATTATTGCCTCTCGTGGACCCCGCAAAGTCGCTCTCGAAGACCCACGCCCTGCTCGAGGTCGACGATGGCGTGCTTTGGGTGCACGACCTCGACTCCACTAATGGTGTCTTCAT
>JBDTAD010000476.1:0-5596 GCA_039924815.1 Lacisediminihabitans sp. | reverse complement strand
GTGGCCCCAGGCCAGCCAGGGCGAGCCTCAGCAGCGCAGGAACTTCTATGGTCTGCCCCGCCGCAGACGCGACCGCATCGTCGATCGCTTGTGCAGCGGTACGTTCTGGCCAGCCGAGTCCCACAAGCGCTACGAGAACACTTTCGCTCACCGAAACCGGTGGGTTCCCTGAGACTCGAGCGGAGCCGGCAGAGACCTGCATCTTTCCCGCCAGCGAGACAATGATCAATTTGGCAGTCTTTGGCCCGATCCCTGACACCTTGCGGAACGCCGCGTCATCTTCCGCGTCGATCGCGCGGGCTATATCAGCCGGGCTCATCACGGCAAGTACGCCCATTGCCGATTTAGGCCCAACACCGCTGACTCCGCGCAGCAAGTCGAAGACGACGAGTTCCTCGGCGTCTGAAAAGCCGAAGAGCGACAGGTCATCCTCACGAACGATCAGCGCGGTGCTCACACTTGCCTCGCTACCAACGCGCAGTGACAGCGCATGCTGCGGGGTTACGGTGACCGCGAGCCCCACGCCGCCGACCTCAATAACAACGCGGGTTCCGGTCGCAGCAAGTACCGTGCCACGCACCGATGAGATCATGGGGCCAGCCTACGTTTGACCACTGGCTTAGCCGTGGAGCGTTCTGCGGCGAGCCACGCCCGCTGTGCCGGGGTCATGCCGCCTGCTGAGGTGGTTCCCGCCGCGCGGGAGGCGGCATCCGATGACAGGATGCCTGGCGTACGCCAGGCGTGGCACAGGGCGATTGCAAGAGCATCCGAGGCGTCGGCCGGGCTCGGCAGTTCAGCCAGGCCTAGAACGCGCGCGACCATCGTGGCCACTTGCTTCTTTCCCGCGGCACCGTAACCGGTTACTGCGGCTTTGACCTCTGAGGGTGTGTGCAAGCCAGCCGCCAAGCCATGCCGCGCAGCGATGAGCATCGCGATCCCGCTGATCTGGGCCGTACCCATCACCGTGTTGAGGTTGTGCTGTGCGAAGACTCGCTCGATGGCAAACGCTTGGGGCTGGTACTCCTCGAACAGCCGCTCAATTTCCGTTCCGGCAGCAAGCAGACGTTGTTCTAGCGGCATCTCCGCTGGCGTACGAATTACTTCTACCCATACCAATGATGCGGAGCGCGTGGGCGTCACATCGACGATACCGACGCCACAGCGGGTGAGGCCGGGGTCAATGCCCAGCACCCGAATTGTCACGTCGGCGGGTCCTACTCCTCCTCGTCGAGGATCGCCTGCACCTCGGCGGGGATGTTGAAGTTGCCGTAAACGTTTTGGACGTCGTCGTTGTCTTCGAGGGCGTCGATAAGACGAAAGATCTTCTGCGCGCTCTCCAGATCGACATCTATAGTCAGCCCAGGTACGAACTCGATATCAGCAGAGTCGTAATCAATGCCCGCTTCCTGCAGAGCGGTGCGGGCCGCGACCAGATCATGAGGTTCCGTGACGATCTCGTACCCGGCGCCGCGGTCATTGACTTCCTCTGCTCCGGCGTCGAGCACTGCATCGAGGATGCCATCTTCGGTGACACCATCGGTCTTGGTCACGGAGACAACGCCCTTGCGGCTGAAGTTGTATGCGACACTGCCCGGGTCGCCCATCGTGCCACCATTACGGCTCACGATGGTGCGGACATCCGCTGCGGCACGGTTCTTATTGTCGGTGAGGCATTCGATCAGCAGCGCGACTCCCCCGGCTGCGTAACCCTCGTAGATGATCGTCTGGTAGTCGACGGCCTCACCGAGCTGGCCCGAGCCGCGCTTGACGGCCGAGTCGATGTTTGAGTTCGGTACCGAAGTCTTCTTGGCCTTTTGAATGGCATCGACGAGCGTCGGGTTTCCGGCCAAGTCGGCACCGCCCAACTTCGCAGCAACTTCGATGTTCTTGATGAGCTTGGCAAATGACTTCGCACGGCGAGAGTCTTTGACCGCTTTTTGGTGTTTGGTGGTTGCCCACTTGGAGTGACCTGACATGCTGCATATTCTAGCCAGCCGCGCCGAGGCTCCCTGATCGCTCAGGCAGGAGTCCGAAACCTCACCCGTGCCACACAGTCGAGAAAGTACTGGTGAAAGCGGGAATCGCCGGTCATTTCGGGGTGAAAGGACGTGCCGATGATGTTGCCCTGCTGAACGGCAACCACCCTGCCGTCATCGAGCGCAGACACGACCGTTGCGCCATCACCCACTCGCTCCACCACTGGGGCACGAATGAAGACCGCGTGCATGGGCTCCTCGCCCACGGCAGGAATATCAAGGTCCACTTCGAACGATGATGTCTGCGAGCCGAAGGCATTCCGACGCACGTCGATGTCGAGGCCGCCGAGGCTCTGCTGTCCATCGATAGCGTCGAGTACCGTGTTCGAGAGCATGATCAGTCCAGCACACGTTCCATACACCGGTAGGCCGGACTCAATGGCGGCCTTCAAGGGATCTGCGAGCCCAAACAGCCGACTGAGCTTGTCCATCACGCTGGACTCCCCACCCGGAATCACTAGACCAGATACTTGATTCAGGTCCTCGACGCGACGCACAGGCCGAGCATCCGCGCCTAAGGCACGGAGCATGGCGAGGTGTTCGCGATAGTCGCCCTGGAGGGCAAGAACTCCGACGGGCGGGTACTGGGCCTGCCCGCTACCAGCCACGTTCGGAGAGGCGGTGCGGTGCGGGAAGATCGGACACATTGATGCCCACCATGGCCTCACCGAGGCCACGCGAAGCTTCCGCAATAACGGAGGCATCATCGAAGAACGTCGTTGCCTTAACGATCGCAGCCGCACGCTTGGCCGGATCTCCAGACTTGAAGATTCCCGAACCAACGAAGACGCCGTCGGCGCCGAGCTGCATCATGAGCGCTGCATCCGCCGGGGTAGCGACACCACCAGCGGTGAAGAGAACTACAGGGAGTTTGCCGGTACGCGCGATCTCGAGCACGAGGTCGTAAGGTGCCTGTAGCTCCTTCGCAGCCACGTACAACTCGTCGTGGCTCTTGGAGGTCAGCGCCGCAATTTCGCCCTTAATCGTGCGGATGTGCTTGGTTGCCTCCGAGACGTCGCCCGTTCCCGCCTCGCCCTTGGAGCGGATCATCGCGGCACCTTCATTGATGCGACGCAGCGCCTCGCCGAGGTTGGTAGCGCCGCAAACGAAGGGAACCGTGAACTTCCACTTGTCAATGTGGTTGACGTAGTCGGCCGGACTCAGTACCTCAGACTCATCGATGTAGTCGACCTTCAGCGCTTCAAGAATCTGCGCCTCCACGAAGTGCCCGATGCGCGCCTTCGCCATCACCGGGATCGAGACGGCTTCAATAATTCCGTCAATGAGGTCCGGGTCGCTCATGCGGGCAACGCCGCCCTGCGAGCGAATGTCGGCGGGTACGCGCTCGAGGGCCATGACGGCGACGGCGCCAGCATCCTCAGCGATCTTCGCCTGCTCGGCGTTGACGACGTCCATGATGACGCCACCCTTGAGCATCTCGGCGAGCCCGCGCTTGACGCGATCGGTACCCAGCTGTTCGGAGTTCTTGCTGTCGCTCACTGTTGCCTTCCTTATGGGCTGCCACCGGGGGCGCCACGTAGCTGTGTCACAGCGACCAAGTCGAAGGAGTTCTGCCCCCGAAAAGCCGTTGTGTGCTAACTATTCTATGCTGTCAACCCCTGGGCCAAGCGTTCGCGATGTCTCGTCGAACGTCGCCTAAGAGCTGCGGGAGCGCCTTTGTTTTGGCGATGATCGGGAAGAAGTTTGAGTCGAGCGCCCAGCGAGGCACGATGTGCTGGTGAAGGTGCTCGGCGATGCCTGCTCCGGCGATCCTGCCCTGATTCATCCCGATGTTGAATCCATCGCAGTGGGCGACCTGAGCGAGCACCCGCATGGCCGTCTGCGTGAGGCTCGCCATTTCAACAACTTCCTCGTCGGTCGCCTGGTCGTACAGGGCGACGTGGCGATACGGACACACCAGGAGATGCCCAGTGTTGTACGGAAAGAGGTTGAGGAGCACATAAGCGCTTGCACCGCGTGCGACGATAAGTGCCTTCTCGTCGTCCAACGTTGGTGCCACACAGAAGGGGCAGGCGTGCTCTTCAGGCTGTTGTCCTGACTCGATGTACGCAAGACGGTGAGGGGTCCAGAGTCTTTGGAAAGAATCGGGTACCGCCGCGAACTGCGACGCCTGCTCTACCGGCTGGTCTCCGAACTCGTCCGCCTGATAAAGCCCCACCGCTACACCTGCGCCTTGTCAGCTATCGCCGCGGTGATCCTGGTTATCGCTTCGGCTATAGGAACTCCATTTTCCTGGGTTCCGTCACGGAAGCGAAAGCTCACAGCACCAGCTGCACGGTCTTCTTCACCCGCGATGAGTTGATACGGAACCTTGGCTTTGGTGTGGGTACGGATCTTTTTAGGCATCCGGTCGCTGGAGTGATCGACCTCCGCGCGCACACCAGCCGCCCGGAGCTGCCCAATAACTCCGTCAAGATACTCGTTGTACTCTTCGGCAACCGGGATGCCCACGACTTGCACGGGCGAGAGCCAGACGGGAAAAGCACCGGCATAGTGTTCGAGCAGGATCGCGAAGAACCGCTCGATGGAACCGAGCAACGCGCGGTGGATCATCACCGGCTGCTGACGCGTACCGTCCGCAGCCGTGTACTCCAGCTCGAATCGCTCAGGCTGGTTAAAGTCCAGCTGCACCGTGGAGAGCTGCCAGGTGCGACCGATGGCGTCTCGTGCCTGCACTGAGATTTTCGGCCCGTAGAACGCTGCTCCTCCCGGGTCGAGAACGAACTCAAGGCCAGACTCGGTGGCAACTTGACGAAGGGTCTCGGTGGCGTCGTCCCATGCCTCGTCAGTTCCCACTGACTTCTCTGGATCACGAGTAGATAGCTCGAGGTAGAAGTCATCGAGTCCGTAGCCGCGCAGGGTCTCGAGCACGAATTCGAGCTGGCTGACGATCTCCGCCTTGACTTGGTCGGGTGTGACATAAATGTGAGCGTCATCCTGAGTGAGTCCGCGCACACGGGTGAGTCCGGACAGTGTGCCGCTCTTCTCATAGCGGTACACCGTTCCAAATTCGGCGAGCCTCAGCGGGAGCTCGCGATAGCTGCGCCCGCGGGAGCGGTAAATCAGGTTGTGGAATGGGCAGTTCATGGGCTTGAGGTAATAGTCCTGGCCCTGCCGCGTGATGTGACCGTCAGCGTCCACCTCTTGGTCGAGGTGCATGGGGGGAAACATTCCCTCCTTGTACCACTGCAGGTGGCCGCTGGTCTCAAAGAGTGCGCCCTTGGTGATGTGCGGGGAATAGACCTGCTCGTAGCCATTCGCAACCAGGCGCTCGCGCATGTAGCCCTCGATCTCAGCACGGATGATTCCCCCCTTGGGATGGAATACGGCAAGACCCGATCCAATTTCTTCGGGGAAAGAGAACAGATCGAGCTCGGCGCCGAGCTTGCGGTGGTCGCGCTTCGCCGCTTCTTCCATGCGTGTCTGGTACGCGCGCAGCTCATCCTTCGAGGCCCACGCGGTACCGTACAGGCGTTGCAGCTGCTTGTTCTTTTCCGAACCGCGCCAGTATGCGGCAGCGGTACGGGTTAGGGCATATC
>JBDTAD010000475.1:0-3857 GCA_039924815.1 Lacisediminihabitans sp. | reverse complement strand
CCAACTGCATCGAGAAGCGCACACTTAAAGTACGACGGATTGATCGCACGCGCTCTTCAACGGTGATCTAACTGAGTCGGGCAAGACGCCATAGGAAGAAGCTAACCGTGTCTGCAACAGTGGAGCTCACACACAAAACCATCGGGGTGGAAGTTCGTCGCGACACCTACGAAGCCGTGGTCGACGGGAAGCCTGCCGGGAGCCTCGGGATGAACGAGACCATCGACATTTCGGTTGACGCGGGGCGTCACACCCTGCAGGTTCGGAACGGCCGAAACTCGAGCGGGATCAAGACGTTCGAGGTGGCGGACGGCGGCATCGCCAGCTTCCGCTGCGGCGGGAAGAGACTGCTGCCAATCTTCCTCCTGTCCTTCTTCGTTCCCAGCTTGGCGCTCTCGCTCACCCGCGAATAGAGCGTTCGCTTCAGCGCCGCAGCAGGGTTCCGAAGATTCCCTTGACGACCTCACGCACCACGCTCTTGCCCATGGATGAGCCCATGAATTCCTCTACCGGGTTTTTCTGCGCCCGAGCCGCTGGCGTGCGTCGAGGGGCCGGAGCCTTCGGCTGAGATCTGCGCGCATCCCGCACCATCTTGTCGTAGTCGGACTGCGCCTTAGTCGCGGCCGCCGCGCTCTCGTCGGCCTGCGTTTGGGCAGCCTTGTTCTGGGCCGCCGCATCAAGTTTGCGGGCCAGAATCTCACGTGCGGAATCCGGGTCGATCGCGGTGCCGTACTTCGGCAACAGAGCGGATGCCGCTACCGCGGCCGACACCTGATCGGCCGGGCTCGGAGCCATCGAACCCTGGGGCGCACGCAGCCGGGTCCAGGCGACCGGCGTCGGCGCACCCTTCTCGTTCATCACGGTGACGATCGCCTCACCGATGGCGAGCTGGGTGAGCACTTCGCCGAGGTCGTACCCGGAGGTCGGATAGGTCGACACGGTCGCGCGCAGTGCCTTCGCGTCATCCGGAGTGTGGGCGCGAAGCTGGTGCTGGATGCGCGAGCCGAGTTGCGCGAGCACGTCCGAGGGAACATCCTTCGGCGTCTGCGTCACGAAGACAATGCCAACGCCCTTGGACCGGATGAGCCGCACCGTCTGGATAATCGACTCCAGGAAGTCTTTAGAGGCATCCCGAAACAGCAGATGCGCTTCGTCGAAGAAGAACACGAGCTTCGGTTTGTCAAGATCGCCCACCTCGGGCAGGTCATTGAACAGGTCGGCGAGCAGCCACATGAGGAAGGTCGAAAACAGTGCGGGCTTGTCTTGCAGACTAGGAACCTCCAGCAGACTGATGACTCCTCGCCCGTCCGGGGCCATGCGCAGGAAGTCCGCCGTGTCGACCTCCGGTTCACCGAAGAAGACGTCGGCGCCCTGATCAGCGAAGGTTATGAGCTCGCGCAGGATGACTCCAACGGTGGCAGTGGACAGCCCACCGAGGTCTTTCAACTCTCCCTTGCCATCATCGGTCACGAGGAAGTTCAGCACGGCGCGCAGGTCAGACAGATCAACGAGCGGCAGTCCAGCTTGGGCTGCGTAGTGGAATACGAGGCCGAGCGACGATTCCTGCGTGGCGTTCAGACCAAGCACCTTGGCCAGAAGTAGCGGGCCGAAGCCCGAGATTGTGGCGCGCACGGGCACTCCAACACCCACACCGCCGAGCGAGAAGAATTCTGTGGGAAAGCTCGTTGGCGTCCAGTTTTGCCCGATACCGTTCGTGCGGGCGAGCAGTTTGTCGCTGGACGCTCCCGGGGTCGCGACTCCGGTCAGGTCACCCTTGATGTCCGCGGCGAACACGGGAACACCGAGCGATGAGAGCTGCTCGGTGAGCACTTGCAGGGTGCGCGTCTTACCCGTGCCCGTTGCACCGGCGACGAGTCCGTGTCGATTGAGCATGGCCACAGGGATGCGCACCTGCGCCGCAGGAATCGCGTCGCCGTTGACGACGGCACCGATTTCGAGCACGTCGCCCTGGAATGCGTATCCCGCAGTGATCGCGGCGATAGCCTTCGTGCTGAGCGGACCATCTGACACGGTTGCCGGCGTGGGGGCAGAGGGCGGTGCCGCCTGCGTTTGCGGAATGGCCTCCGCAGCAGCGGCATCCGCCTGAGCTTTCGCGAGCGCGGCTTGTGCCGCCTCGACTGCCGCCTGCGCTGCCTTCAGTTGCTCCGTTGCATCCGTCATGGGCACAGCCTATTGAGACTGTGCCGCTCACGGGAGTTTCCCGGGAATCCGGCGTGAGTGACGCGGGTCTGCGCTCTTGTCCACACACGCGAGTTAATGTTGAAACGATGTCACATCGACCAGAAAGGCCAGCAGCGACGCACCAGGCACAGGACCCTGCGGTCGCGCCCGTGCGGCGACCGGGCTTCGATGTCCTCAGGGGACTCGCGATCGCCCTGGTTCTTCTCAGGCACACCTGGGCTCAGACCTTTCCCGGTGCGGGCATTGTCGGTGTCGTCGTATTCTTCACGCTCAGCGGTTATCTGATCACGGGCGTTCTCGACCGCGAGTTCAGGCGCACTTCTCAGATCTCGTTCTTGCGTTTCTACGTGCACCGCGTACTCCGGCTCTACCCGGCGCTCCTTCTCATGTTGATCGTGTTCACCGTGGTCGAATCGGTCATCAACGTGCTGGGTGACCGCGCGATCGTGCCGCAGACTGTTGGAGCGGCCATGTTCTACCTCAGAGATTTCCCGCTTCCTTTTAACACGTCGCCCGCCATCAACACGCTGTGGACCCTCGCTGTCGAGGAACAGTTCTATCTCGTCTGGCCCGCCCTGTTTCTGCTTGCGATGCGGCGGAAGGCGATCAATACACTCCTGATCTCGATGTTCGTAGCGCTGATCATCCTGTGCACGGTCTCCGCCCTAATCTTCGCCCGCGATCCCGCGAACATCTACATCCTCCCCACCACCTGGTCGAGCACCATCGTGATGGGAGCAGCCGCCTACGTTCACCGAGATAAGCTCCAACGACTGGTGCAGCGGTCACGAGTAACGCGCGTCGTCGGGCTTATCGTCGCTATCGCTGTTCTGCTCGGCCTGTCGATATTTCCCAGTGCCAAGAACACCCTCTGGTTCTACCTCGTCGGCGGTCCGCTCATCGCGGTGCTGACGGTGACGCTGATCTCCATCAGCGGGCGATGGTTGATCTTGCCGACGCGATTCCTTGAGCCCGTTCGGCTGCTGGGCATTGTCTCTTACGCGGTCTACGCCTGGAACGCGATCGTCCTGGACTGGTTCCGCGCGCTCGGTGGCTTTCCACACTGGGTCGAGATCCCGTCCACCATTCTGATCGCCATACTCAGCTGGGTCACCGTCGAAGCCTGGGGTCGCCGCGCCCGTAAGCAATTTGACGCCCACGCACGATCACGCGCGGCCTCGCTTCAGGTTGAGCGGCAGTGACTCGCGTTGGTTCTGGTCAGCCAACAAGAAACGGCCCGGTCAGTTAAGTTCGACAGTGGCCTTCTCGATTAGGATCTCCCAGAGCCTGTCAATATCGACCTCCGGACCGTAACGACCGGCGATTTCAAGAACGAGCAGCCCGTGCGCCCATGTCCACAGGCTGACGCCCATTTCGTGCTCTGCAAAGAGCCCACGATACGTCGTTGCACGAGCCTCGTAGACATCCGAGGGTAACGACGACGGGAGCGGACGCTCGTGCATGAGGCGGTAGAGCTGCGGATGTCGAGCTCCGAAATCACGATAGGCGTGTACCAACATTTCCAGCACGGTTTTGCGCGACGGTGATGGTCCCAGCGCCGCCAGGGCCCGCTGGGTAGTGTCGCCCTGCAAGCGGAAGCCGATTTCTATGAGCTGCGTCTCAATGTCGGCCTTGCTTTCGAACTGTTTGTAGAG
>JBDTAD010000474.1:0-5276 GCA_039924815.1 Lacisediminihabitans sp. | reverse complement strand
TGACCGTATCAACGCATGACTCGGTCGTCGCGCCGGAGGACATCGTCTCCGCGCTCGTCGCAGGGGGAGTGCGGGTGCGTGGCTTCACGGTAGAAAACTCCAGCCTGGAGGACAGGTTTGTTGAACTCACCGGTGAGGGGTTCGACGTTGTCGAGTGACGAGGCGGGTCGGCTGAGAGTGCGATCGTCCGGACTGGCGCTCATGACATCCGAACTGAGCGTGCTGTTCAGGCGTCGCAGAACCTGGGCCATGCTGGCGGCGCTCGCGGCCGTTCCTATTCTGATCGCGGTCGCTGTGCGCCTGACCTCGTCGTCGAGTACCGCGGGTCGCGGGCCGGCGTTCCTCGACCAGATCACCCAGAACGGTCTCTTTGTGGCCGTGACCGCGCTCACCCTCTGCATCCCGCTGTTCCTTCCGTTGACCATCGGCGTCGTCGCGGGCGACACGATCGCGGGCGAGGCAAGTCACGGTACGCTGCGCTATTTGCTGGTGGCACCGGCCGGGCGAGTGCGCCTGTTGATCGTGAAATATATTGGCGCTGCGGTCTTCTGTATCAGCGCAACCGTGGTCGTCGCGCTCGCCGGAATTCTCATCGGCATCGCTCTGTTCCCAGTCGGACCGGTGACGCTGCTCTCGGGAGACACGGTCGATATCGGCGCGGCCATTCTGCGGCTGCTTCTGATAGCGGCGTACATCACGGTCTCCTTGCTGGGACTCTCCGCCATTGGCCTGTTCATCTCGACGCTGACGGATGTGCCGGTCGGAGCCATGGCGGCAACCATCGTGCTCTCGGTGGCATCGCAGGTGCTCGATGCGCTGCCGCAGCTTGACTGGCTGCACCCCTGGCTGTTCAGCCATTACTGGCTGGGCTTCGCGGATCTGCTGCGTCAGCCGATCTCCTGGAGCTCGTTTTCCGATAACGCACTGCTGCAACTCGGGTACGTCGTTATCTTTGGGACGCTCGCGTACGGGCGGTTCTTGACGAAGGACATCCTGTCTTAATGTCGTAGACCCATCCCGGCACGAGCGCGAGCGACGTAGGCTGGGAGCGTGGCCACAAGCATCTACATCACCTCTGTCGAAGGCCACGCAGGCAAATCGACAATCGCCCTTGGCGTGCTCGACACTCTGAGTCACGAGATCGAGCGAGTGGGCGTCTTCCGCCCGGTTACGCGCTCCACTGACACCCGTGATTACGTGTTGGAACTGCTGCTCGGGCACGACGGTGTCGGCCTCGACTACGACGAGTGCGTTGGCGTGAGCTACGAAGAGGTGCACGCCGATCCGGATGCAGCACTCTCTCGCATCGTGGAGCGTTACAAGTCGGTCGAGCGGCAGTGCGATGCCGTCGTCATCCTCGGCTCCGATTACACGGATGTCGGGAGCCCCACCGAGCTCTCCTACAACGCACGCATCGCGGCCAACCTCGGCGCACCCGTGCTGCTCGTGCTCGGCGGGCAGTCGGATGAGACCGGCAATCGCAGCGCGGACGAGCTGCGGCAGGTCTTTGGCCTAGCCATGCAGGAATTAGACGCCGCCCACGCTCACGTGGTCGGCGTCGTAGCGAATAGGGCTACACCAGACAAGCTTGACGAGATCATCTCGGGGCTGGCCGCGGCATCCGCACGCGGCATTAAAGACGGCGAACCCGTTCCCGTGTGGGCGATTCCCGAAGACCCTTTCCTCATCGCGCCGAGTGTCGCCTCGCTCCTGGCGGTCTGCGACGGCACTCTCATCAAGGGTGATGAGACGCTGCTGCAGCGTGAGGTGCTGGGCGTTGTCATTGCGGGCATGTCCATGGAGAACGTGCTGACGAGGCTCATCGAGGGCGGCATCGTCATCGTTGCTGGCGACCGTTCCGACGTGCTGCTGTCGCTGCTGATGGCGCACGCCGCTGACACCTTCCCGTCTCTCGCGGGCATCATTCTCAATGGCGGATTCGAGTTGCTGCCCCAGATCGAGTCGCTCATCGACGGTCTGGGATCGTCGCTGCCGATCATCCGCACCTCCCTCGGAACCTACGACACGGCGCGCATCGTCACGAAGGCTCGCGGCCGCCTAGCCGCTGATTCGCCGCGCAAGTTCGACACCGCGCTTGCCCTATTCGAGCAGCACGTCGACGGCAAGCTTCTGCTGGAACGACTTGAGGTGAGCCGCTCAGACGTGGTCACGCCGCTCATGTTCGAGTACGACCTGCTCGATCGGGCGCGCTCGAACCAGCGTCACATCGTGCTCCCAGAGGGAACGGATGACCGCATCCTGCGTGCGGCAAGCACCCTGTTGCGCAGGCAAGTTGCCAAGCTCACGATCCTCGGTGACGAGACCGAGATCCGCCAGCGCGCCGCGCAGCTCGGCCTCGACATTGCCGCTGCAAACGTCGTGAATCCCCTCGATCCCGAACTGCGCGAACGCTTCGCAGCAGAGTACGCGAAGCTGCGGGCGCACAAGGGCGTCACGGTGGAGCTGGCCCGCGACACCATGACCGACGTCTCGTATTTCGGAACAATGATGGTGCACCTAGGACTGGCCGATGGCATGGTCTCCGGCGCCCAGCACACGACGGCGCACACCATCCGGCCCGGTTTTGAGATCATCAAGACCAAGCCGGATGTCTCGGTCGTCTCGAGCGTGTTCCTCATGTGCCTCGAAGACCGAGTGCTCGTCTACGGTGACTGCGCTGTCAACCCCGATCCGAACGCCGAACAGTTGGCGGACATCGCCATCTCCTCGGCCACCACGGCCGCCCAGTTCGACATCGAACAGCGCATTGCGATGCTGTCGTATTCGACGGGTGCGTCCGGAACGGGTGCCGACGTTGACAAGGTGCGCACGGCGACCCAGCTGGTGCGCAAGCGCCGTCCTGACCTGCTCGTGGAGGGACCGATGCAGTACGACGCTGCGGTGGACGCCTCCGTCGCTCGCTCGAAGATGCCGGACTCCGTCGTGGCTGGGCGCGCGACAGTGTTCATCTTCCCCGATTTGAATACCGGCAACAACACCTACAAGGCGGTGCAGCGCAGCGCTGGTGCCGTCGCGATCGGTCCGGTGCTGCAGGGGCTCAACAAGCCGATCAACGATTTGTCGCGCGGTGCGCTCGTGCAAGACATCGTGAACACGGTGGCGATCACCGCAATCCAGGCCGCGACAGCATCCTGAACCCAGTTTTGTCTCACTGTGACACGAGGTGAATTCTTGTCATTTGACGACGGAACGACTCGCTAGGATTGCCCAGATGGCGCGAAGCCGCGCGCCGTTTACGCACCTGTTTTCCCTGCCTTTCTCTCTCAGCAACGGAGCCGGATGACTTTCAGAGGTCTACCGCTGTGGCTGTTGAGCCTCACCGCCCGCAGAATCCGGGGCGGGTGGCGACTGATCGCGGTCGTGCTCGCGATAGCGATCACGGCTTGCACTCTGGTCACTTCCGTGGGTCTTCTCGTGTTCGCGACGGAGCAGGGGGGAATTCGCTCGGCACTGTCGTCCATGCCAGCGTCGCAAGCCAGCGTCGACGTGTTCATGCTGCAACCGACGGTGTCGGTCAAGCACGCAAAAAAGCTGTCGGATGCCGCTATCGCCCGGACGCTTGGTAGCACGGTAACCACGAAGTCCACTCTCGTTGCGGTGTCGGAGTACCTGTCGGTCCCGAAGCTCGATCGCAATTTTCCGGCCCTCGGCTACTTCGGCGAGTTCGATGCCGTCAAGAAGCACTCCACTCTGGTGAGCGGCAGCTGGCCTGATTCCACGAGCGCGTCCGGCGGCGTCGTGCCGGTGGCACTTCCGCAGGCGGCAGCCAAGGCCTGGGCGCTTGGCTTGGGAAGCACCTTCTCGACCGTGGTGGGCCACTCCGATGTACCAGTGAAGGTCGTCGGGATCTATCGATCGGTGCATCCGGATGGCGCCTATTGGACGCGAGATCCGCTGAAGGGCGACGGCTACAGGGCCGGCCTTGGCAAACCGGGCATTAGTGTCTACATACCGACCAACGGAATCGGGCCGATGCTGGTTGCGCCGGGCGCGCTTGCGGCTGCAAAAATCCCGGGGCACTCGTACGACATCCATTACACGCCGAACTTTCAGGGCATCACGGTCGACCAATTTGCACCGCTGATCGATCGCATTGCTGGCGCCAACCAAGACGTCATCCTGCACATTGGGCTGGTCGCTCGCGGTGTCGTGTACACCTCACACCTGTCCGACAGTGTGAACTCGATCGGCACGTCCTTGGTGGTGACCCGCTCGACCGTGGTGGTGGTGACCCTCTTGTTGCTAGTGCTCACGCTGGCGGCGCTGGCCCAGACGGCAAAGTTGGCGAACGATGCCGCCGCGGATGAGCGCCACATCATGCGAGCGCGCGGTGCGTCCGGCGGGCAATTGCTGGGTATTGCCGTGACAGAGGCAGTGCTCATCGGCATCGTTACAGCGCTCGCCAGCCCATTACTGGCTGGGCTCGTCTACAGGGCGCTCGCGGCCCAGCCGCCCATGGTCGCGGCGGGGATGCCGTCGGATGCCGGCCTTCCGCCGGTCGCCTGGATGACGGCCGCGTGGGTCTCGCTCGCGTTCGTGGTGGTGCTTCTGCTCCCTCTGCTGCGCCGCCAGGATCGGCTGGTCGATGCGTCGGGAACCAAGCATCGCCTGCGTCGCAGTTCTGGACTCATGCGCTCGGGACTCGACCTCGGACTGGTCGTGATCGCCGTCGTTGTGTTCTGGCAGTTGCAGGCGTATCGCACCCCGGTGGATGTTTCCGCGTCGCTGGGAGTGGATCCCGTCCTGGTGGCAGGGCCTGCGATCATGCTGTTGGCCGGCGGACTGGTCGTCGTGCGGCTCATCCCTCTCGCGTCGCGGTTTTTGGAGCGATTCGGCCGCCGCTCGCGCGGAGCCGTGTTCACCCTCGGAGTGTGGGAGGTTGCGCGACGCACTCAAAAGATCACCGCGGCGGTGCTTCTCCTCATGTTGGCGCTCTCGGTCGGGACGTTCAGCCAGACATTTCTCGCCACCTGGCGGCAGTCGCAGACAGATCAAGCCGCACTGGCCATTGGCGCCCCGGTGCGGGTTCCAGCGGACGGCTCCTTGGGGGCCGCGGAGCTGCCCTTGTTGGCCAAGGGTGCTCGTGGCGTTCCGCAGCCGGTGATTCGCAGGCTGGGTGCCATCGCACCCGCGGGTTCCGACGCCTACGCGGATCCTGAGGGCGGCCTCTCTGACGGCAGCGCCGCGGCCATCCTGGGCCTCACGGCGGGGGACCGCTCGCTTATCTCGCGCGGGCGGCTCGGTACCGAGGGAGG
>JBDTAD010000473.1:0-3998 GCA_039924815.1 Lacisediminihabitans sp. | reverse complement strand
TCGCGCGAACAGGCTCTGGGGTTTGCGAAGCATCTGGCTCCGGTCTCGGATGCCGGAGCGGTGCTTCTCGACGCGAGCGACCTTCCGCGGTCGGTCTCGATGCTGTCACTGCTCGGACCAGACATCGCTACGACGCCGTCTGTCGCCGTGGATCGGTGGAAACAGAACGACTCCATCCACGATCGTTCGGGCGGCCCATTCGTCAAGCGCAGGCCGGGCAAGCTGCGGGCCCTGGTCGGGCAATCCGGCGTCGATGCGATGCACCTCGACTTGCGCACCCAGGGCCCACACGCGCTCGTCGGTGGCACCACAGGGTCGGGCAAGAGCGAGTTCCTGCAAGCCTGGGTACTTGGCATGGCGGCCGAGTACAGCCCCGATCGTGTCACCTTTCTCTTCGTTGACTACAAGGGTGGATCTGCCTTTGCTGACTGCGTCAACCTGCCGCACTGCGTGGGCCTCGTCACCGACCTGAGCCCGCATCTGGTGCGCCGCGCTCTCACGAGTCTGCGTGCGGAGCTGCGCTATCGCGAGCACCTGTTCAACCGCAAGAAGGCCAAGGATCTGCTCGACCTCGAGAAGCGCGGTGACCCGGAGAGCCCGCCAGCACTGGTTCTCGTCATCGACGAGTTTGCGGCCCTGGCCGGCGAGGTGCCGGAGTTCGTGGACGGTGTCGTCGACATCGCCCAGCGTGGTCGCTCCCTGGGTATTCATCTGATCATGGCCACGCAACGGCCAGCCGGTGTCATCAAAGACAACCTGCGGGCAAACACCAACCTCAGGATTGCGCTGCGGATGGCTGATGAGTCCGATAGTCAGGATGTCGTAGGCGACAAGGTTGCGGGCACCTTCGATCCGGGGATTCCCGGTCGTGCCATCGCGAAGACCGGGCCGGGGCGACTCACCTCGTTCCAGTCGGGATACGCCGGCGGCTGGACCAATGACACCCCAGCCCCACCCTCCATCGAGGTCGCGGAACTACGTTTCGGGGCCGAGCTGTTGTGGGAGCTACCCGGTGGCAAGGAGGAGACTCCCGCCGCTGCCGAGCAGGGACCGACCGACCAGACCCGGTTGGTTAGCAACCTTATCGAGGCGGCTGACTCTGCGCGCATTCCCGCTCCGCGGCGTCCGTGGCTTGACGACCTTGCCGCAGTGTTCGACCTCACCCGGTTGCACCAGCGCACAGACACCGAGATCGTACTCGGCGTCAGCGATGTGCCGGAAAACCAGCGGCAGGACGAAGCGTTCTTCCGGCCGGATACCGATGGCAACGTCGCAATTTTTGGGGCGAGTGGCTCGGGCAAGAGTGTGGCTCTGCGAACGATTGCCGCTGCAGCAGGCATCACGCCGCGTGGCGGACCGGTTGATGTTTACGGCCTCGACTTCGGCACTGGCAGTCTCAAGATGGTCGAGGTGCTGCCTCACGTGGGTTCGATCGTCAGCGGAGACGATCCCGAGCGCGTCGTGCGACTGCTCAAAATGCTGCGCGGAATTATCGAGGACCGGGCCATTCGATACACCGAGGCGAATGCCGGGTCCATCGTCGACTACAGAAAGCATGCGAACCGTCCTGATGAGAGGAGAATCCTGCTTCTCGTCGACAACTTCCCGGGCTTCCGCAGTGACTTCGAGACCGGTAATGGCCGTGCGCCCTGGTATGGCGTATTCCAGCAGATCCTCAGTGAGGGTCGCGGGCTCGGCATCCATGTGGCGATTACCGCGGATCGCCCTGGTAGCGTGCCGACAGCCATCAGTTCCACGATTCAGCGCCGGGTGATACTGCGGTTGGCGGATGAGGGTTCGTACGTTCTCCTCGACGCGCCGAACGATGTGCTTAGTGCAACGTCCCCTCCCGGCAGGGCCATCGTTGATGGGCTCGAAACCCAGATCGCCGTCGTGGGCGGTGCCCGCAGCGTTGCCGAGCAATCCAAGGCGATGGCAGCGCTCGCTGAAGCGATGGTGCGCAACGGTCGCGCTCCTGCCGCGCCGATCCGATCGCTCGGAGCCGAGATCCCGGCGTCATCGCTGCCCGCATCGGTCGGCGGACTACCGGTACTCGGCGTCTCCGACGACACGCTCGAAGCCGTCGGTTTCGACCCGAGCGGGGTGTTCCTGCTTGCCGGACCACCCGCGAGTGGCCGAAGCAACGCGTTGTCCTCGATGGTCTCTGCCGTGCAGGCGTCGCTTCCCGATATCAAGCGTTACTACATCGGCAATTCGCGGTCGGCGATCGGTGCTGCGCCAGGCTGGGAGGCCTCCGCCAGCACGCTCGAAGACGTCGTCGATCTCGCTAAGGAGCTGTCTGCGACGGTCTCCGACGCGGCCACTACGGGCAAGATTATGGTCGTAATCGAGCAGATTGGTGACTTCCTCAGCTCGGCGGCCGATAGTCCACTCGTGGAACTCATTAAGGCGGTCAAGCGGTCTGATCACTTCCTGCTCGCGGAGTCCGAGACTGGCCAGTGGGGCTCGTCCTGGCCTCTGCTCGCGGAGATCAAGGGAGCGCGCACGGGGTTCCTGTTGCAGCCAGACGGCATCGAGGGTGAAACCATCCTGAAGACGCCTCTGCCGCGGGCGAATCGGGGAGAGTTTCCTCCCGGTCGCGGTTACTTCATCAATCGCGGAAAGGCGGCCCGCATGCAGCTTCCGCTCCAGGGCGAGTGAACCGCTCAGGAACGGTGAGGAGGGCGACACACGTCGTCATGGGGAGAGGTACCCATCGACGGGCGCCGATCCTGACAGATAGTTTGTAAACACTAGCCCGCTCCCGTAGCGGGGAACACAACAAAGGAGCATCACATGGCTAACCTCAATGTCACCTATGACGAACTTCGCGACGCGGCCACCCGCCTGAACGCGGGCAAGGACGACCTGCACGCCAAGCTTGCCGAGCTGAGCAACCTGGTCGACAACCTGACTGCCAACGGTTTCCAAGCAGAGCACTCCTCCGCCGCATACCGTGACTCGTTCGAGAAGTTCACGACCGGTACCCGCAGCGCAATCGACGGCCTCGACGGCCTCAGCAAGTTCCTCGTCTCCGCGGCCGACGCGCTGCAGCAGACGGATGAGGGACTCGCCTCCGCAATCCAGGGCTAGTGACCCGGCTGGTCTTGCCCCAGGGGTGAGACCAGCCAGCGCTAGACGAGACGCCAACTGAGCGAGGAGCACGACTTGGACAAGTTGAAGATAGACACGCAGAACCTTCGCGATGCCGCGTCCGCGCTCAAGACCGTCAGAACAGAGTTCGAAGAGGCCAACGCCAACAGCGACACCTTGGCGGATGCCGTGGGAGAGCAAAGGCTTGCAGATCGAATCAAGGACTTCGCCCACAACTGGGATATGAAGCGAAAAGACTTCGTCGAAGACATCAGAACGCTCGAGAAGAATCTCACCGACGGTGCGGACGCTCTCGAGAAAACCGACACCGACCTCGCCGCGGGACTCGTGGCCGCTCCGAGTAAGAATGTAGGGCCACGATGAGCCGCCCACGCGATTGGAGCCCGCTCCACCTGTATTCGGATCCGGTGCCCGGAGATCCACATCAGGTGAGCGCATACGCGAGCCATTATTCTGACGTCGCAGACGCGATCCGCTCCGCGGCGACGAAATTGACCACCATCGCGAATCACAGCGACGGCGAGGCGAGCGAGTACGTCGATGCATTCAAAGAGGCCGCGCATGACGTTGCCGCGAAGGTGTCACGTGCCCATCAGCGCTATGCGCGAGTGGCCGACGCGATGCGTGATTATGCGAGTCCCCTCGAGACTGCACAGCGCGAAGCGGATGCCGCGCTGACGAGGGCACGCAACGCTAGTGACTCCAACTCAAGCGCCACCACCATGCACCACCACTACGAGCAGGAACTGCAGCGGCCGGACCTTTCCGACGAGGACCGCACGCGGTACACGCTTCTGCAGCACCAGAACCAGGGTGATCTGGCTGATGCGCAGCGCGAGATCGCTGCCGCGAAAGCGGACTTGCAGCACGCCATTGAACTTCGC
>JBDTAD010000472.1:0-4374 GCA_039924815.1 Lacisediminihabitans sp. | reverse complement strand
CGAACAGCCGGGGGTGTATGCGGCATCCCCTGGAATCATTCACACGGCGGGAGCGTCTATGGTCTCCGGGCGGATGTTCGACAGCGGTCACGACCGCCGCGCCGCTCGGGTCGCCGTAATCAGCGCTCGTGCCGCCAAACGGCTGGGCGTCGGCGCCATAGGATCGCAGCCCTCGGTCTTCTTGGGCGGGATGGCGTATGCGGTGATCGGGATCTACGACCACGCGAAATACGACGGCGATCTCCAAGACGCGATCATCATCCCCTCGAACACGGCGCGCACCGAATTTGATCTCGCTTCGCCAGACGAGGTGATGGCGAGACTGGCGGTGAACACGGGACCGATATTCACGAAACAGGCGCCGATTGCTCTCTCCCCAAACAGCCCCGATGAGATCACCGTATCTGCGCCGGGTGGAGTGTCTGGTCTGCAGAAGAGCGTGCAGGGCGATGTCAATCTCGTCTTCGTGATCCTGTCGATCGTGGTTCTGCTCGCTGGCGGTTTTGGGATCGCGAACGTGACGATGCTCTCGGTCATGGAACGAACCGCCGAGATCGGATTGCGGCGTGCGGTCGGCGCGACTGCGCGACAGATCGCCGCGCAGTTTGTCGTCGAATCTGTGATCCTGGGCCTGCTCGGCGGACTGCTCGGGGCAGCCGTCGGGGTCGTGTCCATCGAGGTCTTTGCGCTGGTTCACCACTGGACGGTAGTCACGAGCATCCCTGTTGCTCTGGGCGGGGTGGCGCTGGGGGCGCTGGTCGGGTTGGTCGCCGGAGGTCTTCCCGCGCGGAGGGCGGCCAGGATCGAGCCCGTTGATGCGCTGCGCGGGTGAGCGTGGCTACGGTCGTGTCGTCTGCCACAGGCCAGGTTCATGAAGGCTGACTCCGGCATCACGCCCAGTCAAGCTGGGAATGAATCGCACTGGGTGTCATCATCCAGCCGACGGGCGAGCGCCTATGCGTTCTCAAGACTAAGCCGCCGCTGTGTGCCCTGATCACTACTCACGCCGACTCGCGCCGGATTACTGAGCTGTATGAGCGCGGGATGGATGGAGACGGATCGTCTATGCCAAGAGCCACCTTGATTCTCTGTGCGACCTGCTTCATGTGTCCGGGGACATCAAAGCGCACGGTTGTAATCGTCGGCGAGACGAGCTGGCACATCGGTAGGTCATCGACGCCAATAACACTCAGATCCCCTGGGACGTTCAAGCCAGCGGTTCGGGCTGCCGTGATGACCCCGAGAGCGATGTCGTCGTTGTAGCAGCACACTGCCAGTCGCTCTGATTCGTGACCCGCGGTGATGAGCGCGATATCCGAAGGGCTGGGAAGACCTTCCCCACTGATGGCAACGACTTGCGCGGCGGCTAGTCCGCGCCTTTCCAGTGTCTCCACTACGCCGCGAAGACGGTCGGTATGGATGTCGATGTCGTCGCGGTCGACTGGGGGCGCCACATAGGTAACGCGCTGAGCACCACGATCGATGACATACTCCGCTTGTTGGCGTCCGGTCTCAATCTGAAGCTCATCTACGTCATGCCGTGAACCATACGAGTGAAAGAACGCTTCAACGAGCGGTACCCGCAGCCTGTCGATACGTGCGCGAACATCGTCGGCGACATCAAACATGGCCACGATAATCGCTGGTGAAATCGTCTGCCAGAGTATGTCGAGGCTACGCGGGTTATTTGCCGACTTCGCGACGACTGTTGCGAAGCCTGCCGCGCGTAATTCCTCGGTAAGGATCGATAGCCCAGCATCCATGAGGGCGGATGGTTGCCAATCGGGGGCGATGCACAATACCAAGTGACTGGTGCCCGCCCGGAGGGTCTTCGCTGCCGCGGACGGAGTGTATCCGAGTAGTTTCGCTGCACCGAATACAGCCTGTCGGGTGGACTCGGGGATGGACTGGTTCGGTGCATTGTTGAGGACGAAGCTTACGGTGGTGCGCGATACGCCAGCTGCAGCAGCCACGTCGTAACTTGTCACTCGCGGTTTAGTGCTCACTTGACATCACTCCCCTACAAGCTTCGCACGTTTGCTAGCTCACTGGACTAATCTACTAACAGGTGTTACTGTCTCGTGTTAGTAGTCGGTTCGAGAGTTCACAGTTTGTGGACTTGAGCCTCGGGCAACACCGTCATGACCGATCTCATGAATGCAAAGGAGCATTGAAATGCGCGAACCGGATATCCGTCGTACCAATACGGCGGTCGATGGTCCGCGCGGACCGGTCGCAATCCGGATTTACCACCCGGAGAACGCGAACGGTACTGGCATCGTGTGGCTTCACGGTGGCGCGTTCTACCTCGGCGATCTTGACGTCCCCGAGGCAGATTGGGTGTCTCAGCGTTTCGCGGAGGCAGGAATTACGGTTGTCTCGGTTGATTATCGGCTTGCCAACGACGGAATTCACTATCCGATTCCCGGCGACGACTGCCTCGCGGCCTGGCGCTGGGCCACCGAGCACTCTGATCTGGGTGTGCGAGCAGGGTTTTGGCATATCGGCGGTGGGAGCGCAGGTGGAAATCTCGCCGCGTCCGTCTCGATGCAGGCGCGAGATGGATTAGCGAAGCTTCCTCGCACAACCGTTCTGGTTTATCCTGTGCTGCACTCGGAATTGCCGACGCCGTCTGATGAGCTTGCAGCGAAGATCGCGAACATTCCTGAAGAGCGACGCTTTCCGCCGGACGAGTCAGCCAAAATCAACCTCAACTATGTGGGCGATCCGGAGCTACTTCTCGAACCGTACGCATTTCCGTCGTACGGACATCAGCAGGGCTTGCCGCCGACGCTGATTATCAATGCAGACTCGGACGACCTTCGGTCGTCCGGAGAGGCCTACGGTGCCCAACTCGTTGCCGCCGGAGTTGACACCGTTGTAGTACGTGAGGTTGGTGTCTACCACGGCCACCTCAACGAACCCGAAACACCGGGAGCACAGAAAACCGTTCGCCGAATGATCGACTGGCTCGTTGGCAGCGAGTTGGTTGGCGAACCGCACGAGGGCCTGCACGCAGCCACCCGCTGACATCAAGCCTCCAGGGAAGCTTGGCTATCTCCGATTCCCGTCCATCCCCGCAATCACAATGGAGTATTCAATGAAGAAGAAATCAGCACTACTGATCGCTACGATTTTGGCCGCCGCGCTCGCTCTCACCGGGTGCACTGCTGGCGCTAAATCTTCTGCAAAAGCGGATGACACGCTTGTCATGGCGCTGCAGTCGCCACCTATAAGCCTCGATCCAGCAAAGGCTGCGGTTGGTCTCTACGTGAACTACGTCGAACCCACCTACGCGTCGCTTCTCAATCGCGCACTCAACGGAAAAATTGTCGCTGGTCTCGCTGACAAATGGGGTTACAACAGTGACAACACTGAGTTCCACGCGACCCTTCGCAAGGGAGTCAAGTGGGCCGATGGGACACCAATCACCGCAGCAGAAGTAGTCGCGTCCATCAAGTACTTTGGGACCGGCAGCGGCCCCAGCTCACCTACTGTGGCCGCGCTCGACGTGTCAGCCCAGGGAAGCTCGACGGTGGTCCTCAAGAGCAAGACTCCGAGCCCAATTCTTGCTGATCTCCTCACGCCGGAGAACCTCGCCGGGGCCATTATCAGCCCAGCCGGATTGAAAGACCCCGCTGCTTTAGCGGAGGCTACTTACGGTGCGGGCCCCTACGTCTACGACACGAAGCAATCGGTGTCGGGCGACCATTACGTGTTCACGCCGAACAAGAACTACTGGAATCAGTCGGCGATCCACTACAAATCCATCACCATCAAGGTGATTGCGAATGCCAACTCGGCAGTTCAGGCGCTCAAGTCAGGCCAGATCGACTTTATGCAGGGCAACTCCGACGTTGCGCCGACCATTAAGAACAACAATGATTTGGCGGTGCTCTCCGAGCCATCAATTTGGGCCGGACTGTTCCTTCTGGATCGCGACGGGACGATCGTGCCGGCTCTTGCGGATGTTCGCGTTCGCCAGGTGCTCAACTATGCGGTGGATCGTGAGGCGATCACCAAGGCGGTTTATGGCGTGTACGGCCAAGCGGTTGACCAACCGCAGGTGCCAGGCTTCGACGGGTATAGCAAAGCCTCTGAAAAGGTCTACACATATAATCCTGCCAAGGCGAAGAAGCTTCTGGCTGACGCAGGCTATGCGAAGGGACTAACCATTCCGGTTAACTACGGCTCGTTCGATGCTGACAACACGAAGCTCGTGCAGGCTGTTCAGGAGCAACTCGCCGCTGTTGGTGTCACTCTCCAGCTCACTGGTGCAACTAACTTCGGTGGCTGGGTCGGCGACCTCGTCTCTAAGAAGTTCGCGGCAACGGTACTCTCACCCGGATCAGGTGGAGCAGAGTTCCCGTCGGG
>JBDTAD010000471.1:0-3592 GCA_039924815.1 Lacisediminihabitans sp. | reverse complement strand
CCAGTTACGGAAGTGTGAAAGATCTTCTGCGAGGTCGGCGATGATCTCGTAGAGCTGATTGAGCTCCTCGGACTCTCGCCCGGTGAGATTGTCCGTGGACAGCAAATACAGCGTTGCCACCGAAATTCCGAGGTCGTCGCACCAGACGAGGAACTCGCGGAACTTCGCTGCACCGGCACGATGCCCGTACGCGGTGGTGGCGAGCGCATTCTGCTTCGCCCAGCGACGGTTGCCATCGAGGATCATCGCAACGTGCTGTGGCATCTCCTGAGTGGCGAGCCAGCGCCGGATCCGGTTCTGATAGACCCCGTAGAGGATGCCTCGCCCTAAAGGAACTTCCCGTTTCTGCACACGATAACGCTAGTCCACACTGAAGGGCGCGTTCTCAGCCGAGGGCAACTCGCCTGTCGTAGGCTGACAAAATGATGTCTACACCGCCCGATTCAGGCACGTCAGGCGATCTCACAGACTCCGAAGACAGCGAGCTTCCTCACCTCCCGCTGGTCGACGATGTGCTCGAACACGGACCCGCCGAGGCCAGCGCGACGAAGCCCAGTTGGCGAGGCTGGATCCATGCCGGGACGTTCCCTGTCGCCATAGTGCTGGGGATCGTGCTGCTCACGCTCGCGCACGGCTCCGCGGCGAAGGTGAGTTCCACCGTCTTCGTGCTGTCCTCCATGCTGCTGTTTGGTGTCTCTGCGCTCTATCACCGATTCGACTGGAAGCCGCGCACGAAAGGCGTGCTCAAGCGCCTTGACCACGCGAACATTTTTCTGCTCATTGCAGGGTCATACACACCGATTACCGTGCTTGCCCTGCCGCACGACAAGTCGGTCATGCTGCTCTGGATGGTGTGGATCGGAGCCGGCCTCGGCATCCTGTTCAACGTGTTCTGGATCGGTGCACCTCGGTGGCTTTACGTTCCGCTTTACCTCTTACTAAGCTATGCAGCGCTGATCTTCATCGCGGATTTTTTCACCGCGAACGCGGTCATGATGAGTCTTATCCTCGCCGGGGGCGTCTTCTACACAATTGGCGCAGTTATTTACGGGATGAAGCGGCCCAATCCGTTTCCGGGAAAATTCGGCTTCCACGAAATTTTTCACGCTCTTACCCTGGTGGCGTTCCTCTGCCACTGGGTCGCGATCTTTTTAGTCGCCACCGCGCCGCCCGTCCTCGGCTGAGCGAACTCAACCGAGGACAAGCGAGTCATCGCTCGGTCTACTAAACGACGATGCGCAGCGGCTGTTCCAGGATGTTCACGAGGTCGCGCAGGAACGCTGCGGCCACTGCGCCATCCATAACACGGTGGTCGACAGTGAGTGTGATCTTCAGCTTCGGCACCTCAACCAGCACACCATCGCGCAGCACCGGCACTGGACTGGCCGCACCGACCGCGAGAATGGCCGCCTCCGGCGGGTTGATGACCGCCGTGAATTGATCAATGCCGAACATGCCAAGGTTCGAGATGCTGAACGTTCCTCCGGTCATCTCGTTGAGCTTGAGCTTGCCATCTCGTGCCTTGCCCGCCAATGACACGGTCTCGGCGGCGATCTCGCTCAGCGACTTGCGGTCTGCGTCAACTACCACGGGAACCAGAAGGCCAACGGGTGTCGCCACCGCGATGCCGATGTTCACATGACCGTGTCGCAGTAGCTTGTCACCGGCCCACGATGAGTTCGCATCCGGATGCAGTCGCAGCGCGAGTGCCGCGGCCCGCACGAGGAGGTCGTTGACGCTAACCTTAACGCCCTGAGCCTCGAGCCCCCCGTTGATCTCCTTGCGAAAGGCGAGCAGACGCTCGACATCGACGATGCTGGTGAGGAAGAAGTGCGGAACCGCTTGGCTCTCGGTGAGGCGACGCGCAGCCACAAGACGGATCTTGCTGACCGCCACCTCTTCATCCTCCGCGCTGAACGCCATCGGTTGTGCGACCGGGGCAGAGTGCGGTTCTGATTGCGGTGTGGACGATGCTGGTGCAGCCGCGGGGGCTCCGGCAATGGCCGCTTCGACATCCGCTCGCACGACGCGTCCCTGCGGGCCACTGCCCGCAATCTCCGCAAGTTCGACCCCGTGGTCGCGAGCGACCTTCCGAGCCAGTGGCGATGCCCTCAGCTTGTCGGTGGGCGCAACCGCGTGTTCTGCAGCTGGCACATCCTCCTTCGGACTTTCCGCCGCCGACGGTGTGGCTCCAGGCTCGGCGCCCGAAGGCTCAGTGACCGAAGGCTCAGCTTCAGCGGCCGCAGGCGCCCCCTCGGCCGCGGGCTCTGCCGCAGGCGCAGCGGGCTTCGGAGCACTCGCCCCGCTGCCGTCACCAATCACAGCGACCGGCTGGCCGATCGGCACGATCGTACCCTCGGCAACGAGCTGCTGTTCGAGCACGCCGTCCTCGAACGCCTCGAGGTCCATCGTCGCTTTGTCGGTCTCAATCTCGGCGAGGCTTTCGCCCTTTTTCACCGGATCCCCGACGTTCTTCAGCCACTTGGCAAGTTCGCCCTCCTCCATGGTGTCGGAGAGACGGGGCATGATCACCTCAGACATTGCGGTCTCCCTGACTTGTGAATTGTGATGCGTCGAGCACTTCGTGAATGACCCTGGTCAGTGCTGCCGCATCGGGCATTGCTGCTGTTTCGAGCGGCTTTGAATACGGCAGCGGCACCTCCGCACCCGCGACCCGGCGCACGGGAGCATCGAGAAAATCGAATGCGCCTTCACCGATCGTCGCGGAGATTTCCGCTCCGATGCCATAACTGAGTAGATCGTCTTCGAAGATCACCGCGCGGCTGGTCTTGCGCACGGAAGTGACCACGGTTTCACGGTCGAGCGGGCGCAAGCTGCGTAGGTCGATCACTTCAACCGAGATGCCTTCCTCCTCAAGCTTGCCCGCTACTTCGAGAGCCGTGACGACGCCGCGGGAATAACTGATCAGCGTGACATCCGTACCAGCCTTGACGATGGCCGCCTTGCCTATCTCGGCGACCTGCTCGCCATCCGGAACTTCGCCCTTGAGGTTGTAGAGTCCGAGGTTCTCGAGGAAAATGACGGGGTCGTCGTCTCGAATGGCCGCAGTGAGCAGTGCCTTGGCATCAGCGGGGTTGGACGGTGCGACGACCTTGAGACCAGGGATGTGGGCGTACCAGACTTCGAGGTTCTGCGAGTGGGTTGCGGCCAATTGCTGACCACCACCGCCGGGCATCCGGATGACCATCGGCACCTTGACCTGCCCACCGAACATGGCGTGCATCTTGGCCCCGTGGTTGACGATCTGATCGATCGCGATGAGGCTGAAGTTGATTGTCATGATTTCGACAACCGGTCGCAGCCCGAGCATCGCGGATCCGATCGCCGTGCCGACGAACCCTTCCTCGGCGATCGGAGTGTCGACGACGCGCTTCGGACCAAACTCAGCCAACAGGCCGGCAGTGATCTTGTACGAACCCTCGAAGATGCCAATTTCTTCACCGATGAGATAGACATTCTCGTCGCGGGCAAGTTCAGCACGCAGCGTCTCGTTCAGCGCCTGCCGATAGGTGATGATGCGAGGTTCACCGCCCTGCTTGCGGGAGTCTGAGGTGCTTACTTCCGCGCTCAT
>JBDTAD010000470.1:0-3580 GCA_039924815.1 Lacisediminihabitans sp. | reverse complement strand
GTAGAACGCACACCCATGCCATCCCACACCTCAACCTCTCCCACCGCCGACACCTGCAGGTCGACGGTGGCCTGCTCCATGCCGTTGGTTGCCAGCACGACGACGTCGCGCTCTTTCCCCCGGTAGTGGAGTCCGGCGAAGAGGCTGTCACCCAGACCACCCGACGACCCGAATCGAAGGGTGCTGGGCGGATTATCCGGCGTGCAGGTCGTTCCGTACAGCGCCTCCGACATGACATGAAGTGCGTAGGCACCGGCACGAAGATTGCCCGTGGAATCGCCGTTCTGGCGATCAACCATGAAGGTGGTGAGTCCGGACCCGAACGCGTCGAAGACTCGGAAGTCATAGCTGTGCTCCTTCGGCCAGCCGAAGGACTCGAACACGAGCCGCAAGACACTGCGTTGGCGAGCGTCCCGGCGCGGCTGTAGCACCCCGTACCCGCCGCCGTTGATACCGGTCTCCGTGAGCCACAGGTCGAGTGACGCGCGACCGGAAGCCTCGAATCGCTTCTTCATCGCTCCGAAGAACTGCCGAAACGCAACGATGTTGGAGAGGTTTTGATGCGAGTTCTCCATGTGGTCCGTCATCGCATCGACGTGGCAGCTCGCGAGGAACTCATCCACCGCAGCCAACGAAGTCTGGTCCATGATCCCCCCGGAGTCGAACCCCATGACGTGGGCGGAGGGGTCCGCTGCGCGAACGGCTCCTCGACAGTCCTTCCAATAGGAAATCAGGTCCCGCATCGCCCAGCCGCCGTTCTCCGGTTCGTTGGTCGGGCATTCGTAATAAGCACCGGTATGCCCGGCGGCCTTCATGGCAGAAGCAAGCTCGCCCCATTCCTTCGCCGTCGGGCTGCGTGTCGGCGACGTTGCCTGCGGAGATGGCGCGATCCAGACTGAGCGGGGCCGAGCCGCATCCTGCGGACCGGTGAAATACGGATCTGTGTCAATCATCGCCACGAGGCTCTCGATCTGACCTGGCACGTACGAATAAAGATCGCGATCGGGTGCGACGGCGAGCCACGCTCCCAAGCCCGGCTGTTCCTGCGGAACATGCAACTTCGTCGGCGGGCAAATAACGATATTGCCGGTGACGACACCCAGCTCTCCAGCATCGGTCAGAACCGTGTAGTGGCCAGGAACCGCATCCACACCACCTCGCCATACCCCGGTCTCACACACAGTGACAGCCGTGTCGCTTGCGGTCATCGTTCCCTGCCCAACGCGTCGGCCGCGCGCATCAAGCGCCTGCCAAGTGGTGGCCCCGATAGGCAAGCCGAGCTGGAATTGATTCATCGCATTCGACGATCCGGAAAGCGTAATCGTTGGATGGCCGTAATAGATTCCGCAGAACGCAGTGGCCTGCAGCATCCGCCCGGGGCGTGATGACCTGCCCGACGGTATGGGCGAGCTCGATGAATCGGGAGATGAGGCGGAACCCGACTGTGCGCCCCCCGAATCGCCGAGACGAGTGGCCACAATGAATGCCGCCGCACCAACGACGACGACACCGCCTGACCCGATGAGTACCTGTCGACGCGTGAAAGGCGTGCCATGATCTTCGTCTGTCACGCCGCAATTGTCCCACGAAGTTCGCGAGCACAGACTGGCAGCTTGCCGAGCCTTCGCGGCGGCGCCCGAGATGCGGACAAAGTGAGATCTGATACCGCTCCGCGCGAACTTCGCACCGAATCAGGTGAGGAGAACTCACTCCACCACGTTGGAGCCACCGCTCACGGAGTGGTAGTGCCGATTGCGGCACGCGGGATCCGGCGGAGGAGCACTAGTCCGAGACCGACCGCGATGCCAGCGGCGGTGCTCACCGACCGGGTGAGGCCACGGCCCACCCCGCTCACGATGGATTCCTGACCAATCACCCGTGAACGGCCGAGAGCACGTCCTGTATACGCGACCTCCTCACACAGCTGTCCTAACGCCACGCGGAGGTAGCGGTGGAATCGCGGGTCGCGAGAGCCGAGCACTCTGGCGAGTAGCACAATGTGATTGCGCTGCCCATAGTACGAATAACGTGCATCGAATCGGCGGCCTTTAGCGTAGGTGCCCGCCACGTGCTCGACGCAGGCGTCAGGAGTAAAAAGCAAGCGATACCGCGCCAGCCGTAGCCGGAGAGCGATTTCACTTTCCTCCCGCAAGCACGTTCCCGGGTAGTAGTCCTGAATACCTCCAACCGCATGCACAGCCGAGAGGCGCAGCGACATATTCGCCCCTAGAAAGTGGTCGACTGGTACGTCCCTTCCCGGATCGGCTGCGAAGTTGCCGGTAAGGGTGCCGTCGCGGAGGAACTTCCCGATCGCATCGACGCCCACTCGCTCCTCGTCGGGTTGACCATTGCGAGCACGTCCGCCGACACCGCCGACGATGGGGTCGCTGTAGCGCACCAGGAGTTGTTCGAGCCACTCGGGTTCTGCATACGCATCGTCGTCAATAAAGGCGATCACGTCGGCGTCGCCCGCGACAGCGACCCCTAGCATCCGAGAGGTCGCCGTGTGTCCTCGCCCCATCGGGTTGCGCAGATAAGTCACGCCGAACTCCTGCGCTACGATTTCCGAACGGGAGTCGGGCGAGGAGTCGACGACGATGGTCTGGACTGGCGTCACGGTCTGGATAGCCAGATGCTCGAGGCAGATGCGCAGATTGACCGGACGATTGTACGTCGCAATCAGTACGGCGGCAGTCAACTCTGGCACGCGCACAGTCTAGCGACAAAGGATGCACAGCCATCCGGCAACCCACATCGAAGCGCGGCTAGTTCCAATACTGTTCAAGGAGGGATTATTTTGGCTGCGTCGGTAGCCCAGTGCCGCCTGCGGTACTTCTGCTCGCTCGTGCACCTTCCCGCGGACGTTTCTTATGGGGCAAAGTGGTGCCTTGCGTGCTCATTCGATCTGTGAGATTATCCGCGTTATGGACGTGTCCGTTGTAATCCCGATGTACAACGCCGTCGGATCGATCGGTGAGCAACTCGGAGCCCTCGCGAAACAGGATTTCGCTGGTTCTTGGGAGATCTTCATCGTAGACAACGGGTCAACCGACGACGGCCCACGTGTCGCCGCGAACGCTTCGCTCCCCGTCCCGATCACCGTTCTCTTTGCGCCAGATCAACAAGGACCGCCTTACGCGCGCAACATCGGCGCTCACCGTGCGGGTGGTCGCTACCTTGCCTTCGCCGATGCCGATGATGTCGCAACGCCGGGCTGGCTCAGTGGTCTGATGGCATGCGCTTCGCCCGACGCAATATGCATGGGCGTGCTTGATCCGCGACCCCTGAACAGCATCACGATGCAGAAGGCTCGGGGGAGTCAGCCGAATGAATCAGCTCCACCCGGCCCGCTGGGTCTCATGCCCTCCGCGTGGGGTAGCAACATGCTCATCTCACGCGATCTGTTCGATCAGCTCGGTGGATTCAACCCCGATCTTCTCTGCGGTGATGATGCCGACCTTTCGTACCGCGCGCAACTCGCCGGAAATGAGATCAGATTCGCTCCGCTAGCCGTAATGAACTATCGATACCGACCCGATCTGCGTGGCCTCTACCGCCAGATGCGGGAATGGGGAACGTG